>NZ_JBQKGQ010000014.1:0-82104 GCF_052118705.1 Agathobacter sp. LCP21S3_B2
GCCGTCGGTGATTAACCCACAGCATTTATTTTTTGACCTGTCAAGGATGGCGGCAGGATGGCGATAACCTAAAACATTTGGGGCTAAACCCATAAGAAAAATGATTGACCCATTTTTTTCATTCTTAGATTATTCTCCTCGTACAATTCCAACTATTTGTTGCTGTTATTTCTGTGCAATATGACAATTGCCACAATAAGCATTATGATAATAATAGATATTATATCTATAACATTTGCAATAAGGTTTGCGATATCATAATGTTCTCTCATAATTGGTATTCCGTTCATAAGAAGCGACAATATCAATACTTTGTAGAGCAAAAATATCACTACCACACCTATAGAAATAAAAATCCAAAATATATTCCTTATTTTACTATCCATTTTCATTATTTCCTATCGCAAACTTTTATCATTTTCTCAATACAAACTATTCCTACTACAAATATACTCAGCACAATCACACTATCCCCACAGTTAACTTTCGTTATACTACTAATCACTAATCTGGCAATATTAAATATCATACAAAAAGCCTGTACCGCTAAAAATACTCTATTATCTTCTGCTCTTTTTGATTCAATATAGTATATGGCAGTTATCGTACAGACCACAGTCAATGAACTCGCCAACCCCATCATAAAATAGCACGATAAGGCATTAATTACTAATGATATTACATATAATAAATATCTCAATGTTAAAGTTTCCTTCCTTCTACTAATCGTTTAGTAAATTGTTTTAGTGCAATGTTACATATATGAACCTTCCAAGGTTTTCGCCATTGCAAAAAACAAGCCATTTCAGTTCCAACTCATTCATGCCGCAATTTTCTTTCAGAATGTCTGATAAATGATATGGTCCGCTGTATCGATATCTTTCTTATCTTAATACTCTCTTTTCCAGCTCATGTATGTATGATAACAAATGCTCTTTTCTCTGTGAAACCGTGTCTAGACCAAATAACTCTGATAACCTTACTGCCACGCTCAAGTCCGAATTAATAAAAATATTCCATCCTATTTTCAGCCCGCAAAGAATAAACACCACCCCTATAACTTTTATTTCCCAATAATAAAAATTTATGCAGAACCATACTCCTGTCAGTTCAAACAAAACTATCCAAAATATCTTCTTTCTGTTCTGAATCTGTATTTTCTCCAGTTCCTTATACTTTCGAAGATTATACTCTAAAGTATACGCCAAATCATAATCAGGCAGATTTGTATGTGCAATCCTTCCCTCTTCCGTAATAATAGTGGTCCGATTCACTCTATAGTCATGTAACATGACAGCCACACTTACACACAACATAATTCCACCAAGCCAAAGCATGTTTTGATACTTTGTGCAATCTACTTCCTGTATACATATGCCCTTTTTCAAGCTGCTAAGTGAAAAATCCGGCACCTGTTCATACCATTCCATAGAAACATCTTTTTCTGGCAACACTTTACCAATTAAATCAACCTTTCCCTCTAACTGTTCTTCCAGATTCTTATCGTATACCTTTACTCTCACATAAGTATTATCCATGTATGGAATATTGTATACATAGTAATCTCCGAAAAATGTCACCTCTACCTCACACTGTCCTGAAGAAACGTCTGAATTGTATTCATCAAGCGGTTTGGACAGATAATCCTTTAATTGGAACTTGACATACTCGCCCGGACGCAAAGCTGACTTTTCATAATCCGTGGCATTATCATATTTGAATAATGAAATTCCATTTATCGCAAGTATTATAATACTTATGATTACAAAAATCCCTGCACACATTGTCCGATAAGATATTGATATGTTTCTTTTCATTGAACATTCCCATAGAATCCTTACTATAAATTTCCATAATGTGAATTAATTATATGATTATGTAATTTTCCCTCACATGCCACCTTAGCACTGGCTTTACTTATTAAAAATGGCCAGTACATTGCTTTAAATATTTTACCACAATAATTACATTTTGCAGAATATGTCGCAAATTCAAATATATAAAAAATACACCAGTTTTATTGTTCATGTATATTCCTCATAATTATCCTTTGATTGTAATGACATCAAACATAAAATTTGATGCCATTACTTTTGTGCATCACCACCCAATTACCAATTAACCAAAAATTCTGTAAATATCGGTACCTACTCCATATCCTATATTGTATAGCATAAGTCCAATTATCCCTATAATTAATATATTTCCATAAGTTTTATGTTCCATATACCAGCTAATGATTTCTTGCATATAATTCACCCCCTTTAGATTCTCATTAATTTTTTATGCAATACTAATTACTCATTTTTTTTTAAAATGGGAATAAGCTAAAACTACAATAACCCCACATATACCACCAACAATACACGATAAAATCATGTAAAACACCACCTTTCAATATTCTGGTCTGTTCATATTATTTTGCTAACATTATTTTTGTTAATATCATTCCAGCACCAATCAGATTCCAAGTGCCGTGTATTGAAATATTTGTCCAAATATTTTTGTATTTTTTATAAATAAATCCTAAAAGTATTCCTGACAAAAAATATTCTAACCATTGACACAAAAATAGTAGTATATTTGCGTTTCCAAATGAAGAAAGCATATGCATTGTTCCAAACAAAAATCCTGTCACCAATACTGCACACAGTTCTCCATATTTGCTGAAAAACCGAAACAATATACCTCTATAAATTATCTCTTCTGTAAAAGGAGCCATAATTACACTCATTATAACAGCCAAAACAGGATAATCCACAAAATATCCATTAACGTTTGACTGATTTGCCGGAACCGATATATTTGAACACACTGTCATTTCAATAATTCCAGCGATGCAACTTAACAAGAATGCAATTCCCACACCTGCCAAAACTCTTTTTATATTTACAGAAATTCTGTCAGCTTTGAATTTTTTAAATGAAGTGATCAAATATTGCTTCATTGCCACTCCAATCATGATAATCAAAGTCAACTGATAAATCATATTTATCAGCACCCCATAAAATATATTCTTTTCTTTTAAAATGTCTGTAATGCCACTATTCTTAATAATTAAAAAACAAACATGAATTATTACGACTCCAACTATTAGCTTTTTATGATTCATATCAGTGGATATATAATTGTTTTCTTTTTTCATCTCATTGTACTCCTCATTTTTTGCCAAATTTATACAGACATCTTTTATAGTCTTTTATGGTCTTTTACACACTTTTTAACCCCATCTATTAAAAGCATTGTTTGCATTCCCATGCACCATCCTGCTAAACATACTACCACCATAAGAAAAAACAAACAATATATATGTGCTATTTGGTATGATTTCGGTGCCATTTGACACAAACTACTGTTATGGTGAATTTATATCTAATAAATTTAATTATAATTTTATGTAATGGTATCTGGCACCAATATGGTCAAAATCATTGTTTGCATATTCACTATCTGTTACCAACTTGAATACAATTGCCCATATAAGTCTGTTAGCGGTTGCTGTTGCAGCAATCACCACCGGCACAGGGCAATCCTATCGTAAGCTTAAAGCTGTAAAGCGAATCGCATAATAAAGAGCTATTCATATCTCCCCCATTTCTACAATTGACCTGTAAGTTTACTAAAGAATTAAAAGCTAGAGTCATCATGTGAAAATAATATTTCTTTCAATTGTCTCCTACCTATTGTTACTGTTTTCACGAAGCGACTTCATTTCCTGAAAAGGAGTTGATATCACCATCATCATACCAGATAAAATCATTATGCTAGAATAAATTTCATTCAAATTAAAACATGCCATAATCATAGCCAAAATGACAAAAATGGAACAAATCCCAAGTTGAAAATTTTTTACTTTTCCCTTTTTATCTTTTTTTAGCTTAACCATTAAAAATCCTATATCCAATAACATATAGAGGATTAAATCTACAATAAATAGAAAAATACTTAGGTCTTTTTCAAAGCCAATTGCTAAAATAATATTATATAATCCCAAAATTACCGAACATACTCGGGTTAATTTAACATCCCAAATCACATGTGGTATCTTCCATTTAAAAGTAGACCAAACAATCAAAAAGCAACCAGAAAGCAATATCATTGTTCTATTTAATTCCATAAACTTCCACTCCTATTGTTATATATTTTTTACCATATTCCAACATTAAAACATATAATATACTACACTACACCATTATTCAACAATTTATTAAAAATGGAAAAGGAGAAAACTTGTCCCAGCTTGATACAATACGTAACCTACTATATACTGATTTATCAAGCTAAGGAAAAATTTCAAAATTCCTTCTCCATAATTAAACATTGTATTAAGTTAGAATGCAATCATAATTCCAACTATAGTGCCGACAGCGCCTCCAATCACTGCACCTGGCACAGATCCTGCTGCGCCTCCAATACCTACACCCGTTGCCGCACAACCAATAATAGTACCCGCAACGCAAAAGCCGCATCCACCTGTTACTAGATATAATTGTTCATCTTCAAGCTCGCTAAAATAACACACAGTATCCATCAAAACATCTCCTTTCGATTTCATGCTACTAATACTTAACACCTTATTGTATTTACTGAACATCTTTTAGTGGCATGCTGAACCAATCAAAGACAATCCAGCACTTGCGCAACCGCCTCCTGCAGAGACTCCTGCAATTGGTCCTGCTAAAATACCAACACCAACACCAACAGCCGGGCTAAAGCCAACCAATACGACTCCTGTAAAAGCTTTAACAGCTTTCCAAGCACCTCCACCACCATCAATTTCGCACATCTCATCCATACTAAGTTCACAGAATCCATTGTTTAATACCATTTCCATTGTTTTAAATCTCCTTTCCTTAATATATTTTCTTTACACTAATCCAAAAAAGTAATATACTCAGCCTAGGTACTTTTCTTAAAAGTGCTTACTTGTTTGGAACTCTGATGGTTTTCGCGAATTTTATCAGAGTTCTTTTTATATAAAACAGACTGTCTTAGACATATCCGATTTATATCTTCTTAAATATCATGCTTCACAAAATCACACTCAAAATTCCCATACTTGACACAGCCATGATCACACCCGCCAACAGAACTCCACAGAAGCATGCTCCAATGCTTTCTTTAAAATCCAGCTCCAATATACTTGCTGCCAAAATTCCAGTCCATGCTCCTGTTCCCGGAACAGGAATTCCAACAAAAAGAACCAACGCAAGAAACATACCTCTTCCAGCCTTTTTCTGAAGCTTTTTCCCTGCTTGTTTACCCTTTTCCAGACAGAATGTAAAAAAACTTCCAATGTATTTTTTATCTTTTCCCCAACTCAATATTTTTTGAGAAAAATAAAACACAAATGGTAATGGTAATATATTACCTATCAAACTGATAATGTACGTTTGTATAATCGGTACATTCATGGTCAGTCCTGTTGGAATAGCAATTCTAAGTTCTGCTAAAGGTAACATAGCTATAAAAAAAATAATAAGATAACGCATTTCTTATATTTCCTTTATTCTTCCTCCTAATAAATAGTGCCATGTTTTAATTCCAAAGTGTAATGCCGTTTTAGATGTACTCGATGATGTATAGCCACAATAAGTACACTTATATTTTTTCCCTCCATCGACTTCAAACAATTCCATATTACATAATTCTTTCATATATTCTCTTTTTCCTTCCTACTACTTATAAAATACTGTTTTTCCTATGCGCGCTTATAGGATTTATATATAAACCGGTAATCCCGGAATATACCTTATTTATCTTACTAATCTACTAAATTTATCTTACTCAGGACGAAATGCAGCACACTGTCATCATCAACAACAATTTTTGCCTGTGCAGCCATTCCACTTTTCAGATTTCCTTTTTCTCCCTCCTTATTCTTTATCTCCATATTTTTACATTCTACTTTTACAACGTAATATGCATTACCGGTATTCTGGTCTACAGTCACATCTTTTGCAATTTCTTTTACTGTTCCTGTAAAATATCCATATTCACTTGACGGATATGAAGCCATCTCAAATTTTACTTCCTGATCCGGTTTTATTTTTGCTATGTCAGAATTTTCCACATACACCTGTGCAAAATAACCTGACTGCTCCTTTGGATATATCTGTCCTATGGAATCTCCTTCCTGTATATATGTTCCATTTGAGATTTCCTTATTTGTGTAAAAATATCCTGATGATCCTGCCTTTATGGTACAGTTATTATTTTTTATATCATAATCTTTTAAATAAGCCTCATACTCCTGCTTCTTATCCTCATAAGTAAGAATTTCAGCCGACACATTTCCTTTTTCCGTAAGAATCTTTATATCTGACTCATCTGTATTATTAGAATTTTCTGTCTGCTTCTTTTGAAGTTCTACAGAGGATATATTAGATTTAAGGCTTTCTATCTGTTCATTTGCAGTCTCGATCTGCTGTTCTATTGTTGAAATCTCATTAGACTCAAGATTAGACAATGCCTGATTTTTTTCTGTATCCACCTCTGTCAGTTGTGATGAATCCATTGTGGTTTCATCCTTTTTATTGTCATATTGAAGTGCTGTATAATCATATGATGAAATATAACTTTTTACTATTGAATAGTAATATGTATCGTTTTGATCGAATGTGTTATTACGCGATATGATACATTGCTTTACATTGTTAAGTTTATTAATTTTTTCATTATACTTATCAATAGAATCATTGATAACTGTAATATTTTCATCGTATACCTCTCCAGTTTTATTCTTTTCCTTTCCTGCATCAATTGAAGTATTTAATAATTCTTTCCTGTCTTTAAATTCTGAATAATACTGGTTATCAGACATTGCATCAAATTCAGAATTATCTCCGTCAAGACTCTTCTGATATGCATTTAGTATGTCAAGACGCTGCTGTACACTATCAAGTTTACTCTTATAATCTTCGATAGTACTTCCAAGGTTTTCAATATCTATCTCATACAGTTCGTCCCCCTCACTCACATACTGTCCGTCCTTTACCGACATTTTAGTTATCTTTCCTGTAACTGCACAGCTTACTGCCGTACTGTCATCGTCACCTCTAAAGACACTATCAGCTTTTACTACTATATCCATCCTGAAAAGATACATCCAGATCAGGGCTATTGCCAGAATTGCACATATTATATATATGGTGTACGGCACAAATCTGTTTGGCTTAGAATCATATACTTCCGTACTGTCACTTATATCCTTTAAATCCACAATTATAGGTTTCATAATTTTCCTCTTTTCATAATCGAAGTTATGCGGTTGCTTTAACATCCACAGTATCAAGCGACTGCTGTTTTACAAGCTGCGCATATTTTCCACCCAGTGCTGTCAATGATGCATGATCACCGCTTTCTATAATCTTTCCATCTTCCAGCACATATATCTTATCGCAATTTTTTATGGTGCTGAGTCTGTGTGCTATAAAGATAGTTGTAACATCTTTTGAAAATTCACTTATTGTCTTGTCAAGTGCCCTTTCCGTTATTGCATCAAGATTACTCGTAGCCTCATCCAATATCAATATATCCGGTTTTTTAAGCATGGCTCTTGCTATAGCCAGCCTTTGCCTTTGACCGCCCGACAGGTTTGCTCCGTTTTCCTCCAGTCTTGTCTCATATCTGAGTGGCAGTTTATTAATAAATTCATGTGCCTGCGCCTTTTTTGATGCCTCGATGATGTCATCCATCGTTGCATCATCCAGTCCCAGTGTAAGATTTTCAAATATTGAACCACTAAACAAAAATGTTTCCTGTGGTATATATGCGATTTTGTCTCTAAGTGTCTCTATCTGTATATCTTCTATATTATTATCATTTATCAGAATATTACCTGACTCTGCCTGATATAAGTGCAAAAGCAGTTTCGATAATGTTGTTTTTCCTGAACCGCTTTCTCCAACAAAGGCAATTTTTTCGCCCTTTTTTATTGTAAAATCTATATCCTCAAGTACCCTTTGCCTTGTTCCGTATCTGAAATTCACATGTTCGAATTTTATATCCCCGGCAAGACTTTCGGGTGCCATTTTTCTTTGTTCATTTTCCTGCTTTTCAGCTTCAAGATCAAGTATTTCCCCCAGTCTGTCTGCCGCTACGACTGCAGTCTGCATCTGCGGCTGCAGATCCACCAGATTTTTTACAGGATCAAGGAAATATGCCAGCAGTGAATTAAATGTAATAAGTGCACCTATTGTCATGTCTCCGTTTATAACACTGACACCGCCTGCCCACAGGATAACTACACCACCTATGAGTTCTACGAAAGTTTTCAGTGACACTTGTATATTGTTAGCCCATGTGAGATTGAATACACTTCTTAACAGTTTTACAAATTTTATCTCTGTTTCCCTGTTTACTTTTCTCTCCGCATTATAAGCCTTTACAGTCTGTATTCCATTAAGAGACTCGACCATATAAGACGTAAGCTGGGCATTATCTTCCATTTCTTTTCGATTAAGTTTTTCATACCATTTATTAAATCCAAGTACGATTACTGCGTACAGTACGATCATTATGATCGTGATAAAAAATAATTTTGAATTCTGTATGTATAAAATAATTGCTCCGGCAACAGCC
Source organism: Agathobacter sp. LCP21S3_B2 (assembly GCF_052118705.1). Taxonomy (NCBI): domain Bacteria; kingdom Bacillati; phylum Bacillota; class Clostridia; order Lachnospirales; family Lachnospiraceae; genus Agathobacter; species Agathobacter sp. LCP21S3_B2. The sequence goes on from NZ_JBQKGQ010000014.1 coordinate 8,584, forward strand.
ATAAGTGTATCTATCATTATGGTAAGTGTTGCTCCCGATATGGCATCCCTTACCTTTCCTGCATCATTAAATCGTGAAATTATCTCTCCGACCTTCCTTGTTCCGAAAAAGTTCATCGGAAGTTCCATTACATGCCTGTAATATCCCAATAATAACGCAATATCCAGTTTCTGACTAAGATACAAAAGTAAATGTGACCTGAATGCATTAAGGATTACCCTGAAAAGATTGAGAAGTATCACTCCTATTGATAAAGTCATGAGCGTTTTCTTCAATCCATCCGGAAGAACACTGTCTATTAACATCTGAAAATAGAATGCTGCCAATATTCCAAGCACGGTATATATAAGAGATGCTAAAAAGATCTGAAATATAAGTTTCTTCTGTGGCATGAGCAGATGAAAAAATCTGGAGAAAATTCCTTTTGTCTCATCCTTTTTCTCAAATGTCTCATTCTTAACAAGAAGGATAAGGATACCGCTCCACTGATATTTCGGAGGTTTTCCCTCATCATGCACTTCTCCAAAAAACTCCTCCGGGGTAAGTTTTACAATGCCTTCTCCCGGATCTGCAATCACTACCGTCTTTTTCGTTATTTTATGAATAACAACCTAATGCAGTAATGCTCCATCTACTATAACATGTGCTATACATGGTAATGGAAACTCTGAGAAAAATGCTTTTTTATCTCCCTTTACTCCTTTGGCGCTAAATCCAAGTTGCTCGGCTGCTTTTATAACACCGTATGCATTTGTTCCCTGCTTGTCCGTACCGGCAACTTCACGTATTTTGCTGATACCTATTTTATATCCATTCTGTCTACAGATGGTTGCAAGGCATGCAGCTCCGCAGTCGGTTATATCATGTTGTTTTATACAGTAATATTTCATCTTTCAAATCTCTTTCCAGTTTTTAATAGAAATGCCGGTATTAATATTCCTAAAACCATTCTGTTTACAAATGGTAGCAAGACAGGCTGCACCACAGTCGGTGATGTCGTGTTGTTTTATGCAATAATATTTCATTTATTCTCGCTCAATCCTTTTTTAAAAAACCAAAGAACACACTAACCCCTGTTAATAAAATTGTAAAAATCAATGTCTCTTTTGAGATATTTTTATATTCCATCATCATATATAACTGATCAACTACGCAAACAATCAAAATAATAGAAAGAATAGCAAATAAATCTTTTTGTACAAATCTTGATAAATTCATATATATCTCCTTTCTGTGCAACCTCGCAGCACATTCAGTGATGTCGTGTTGTTTTATGCAATAGTATTTCGTGTTTTCACCCTGTTTCAACAAACCAAATCATCGCATAAATATTTAATATCCTCCACATATGCTGATGGTAAATATACACTATAACCATTCGTATCTTCTATTAGTTCTATAGGTGTTGCCAGCCAATCTTTATATTTATTACCAAACATAAATCTTGTAGTATTTTCTTTCTGTATAATAATTTTTCTTCCCCATTTTTCTCGAGATATCCGTTCAATTTTTTTTACAATATTATCTTCCGTTTTTAATTTTATTTTTTGAGGTTTTGCCATCGAACTAAATATTATTGTCATCAATACAACAAAGCACGTATCAACAGAAATAAGTGCAATCATAAAAATTGGTACTAAAAGCTCTCCACCATCTGCCACCAGTAGCAAAACTGCTACTAACAAAATCATTGCTCCTATTCCCATAAAATGAACAAAATATCTATTAAATGTTCTCATTATCGCTTTCCTCCCTATCAAGTATAATTCACCTCTTATACAAAAAGAGGTGAATTATACTATACACAATTAATTAAGTATTATATAATCACTTTAAACTGGTGTATATGCTCCGATTGTTGCGCCACCTATTGCTCCCGCTGTATAACACTTCCATAATTGATTTCCAGTCAAATTGCCTGTCACAATACCCTTTGCAGCACCTACAACGCCTCCAATTATTGGATGACCATCATGGTTGGGTCTGTGACTGCGATAAACCGAGCAATTCTGAATACAGACCCCTTCTCTCTCCTTCTATAATGGTGAGTTATCCACAGGAACTAATAAAATCATTTATCAATTACCGAAATAATTTATATAGGCATAGGTCTAAAAATGTCTATAGCCTTTTTTATAAAATCCAAATAGTTTTTCACGTATTTCTCAATTGAATAGTTTCTTTTTCCACCATCAATCGCACATAACTCTTCACAATTCAAATTTTCAAATTGTAATGCTAATTCCATGATCTTTCTCCCTTCATATAATTCCTATTTTCTCTTTCTGCGCATTGTTGAGAATATATATAAAGAAATTTCTTGCTTCATACCATAATTATCTTGCGGTACAGCAGTACTACACATTCTATACCGACTGTGTTTTATAAAGTAATTTTTTGATTTTGTAAATCAGATACTTTACCGGACTTATTAATATAGATTTTTATAATCATAAGTTTTTATTTTTTTCCCATCAATATTCGAATAAGCCATTCTAGATCTATAATCATTGGTGTCATCCCACTATTTCCTCCCTTATTTATCTTTGCATATTCACTATACTCTTTTATACACAAAAAAAGCAATCACTATGGCATGAACGACACTTTTTAGGTATGAACGACATAGTGATTGCTTATTTCTATAACTATTTTCCTATTTTTTATATATTTATTGTTACAATAAATCTTTCATTTTCCTGAGATATTCTCATATCTCCATCATATTTTTTTACAGTCCTGCTTACATTTTCTAAGCCAATACCATGATTCAGCTTATCCTCTTTTGTAGTAATAAACTTTTGTTTTTGATTTATAATACTCTCCATATCATAACTATTACAAACCGAGATAAATATTTGTGAATTATAACTGGCTATCTCAAACTCAATTATTCTTTTGTCCTCTTGTATTTTTTCACATGCCTCTATGGCATTATTTAAGAGATTTGATATTATTGTGCACATATCAAACATATCAATTGCTACATTATCCGATACGCGCCCCTTAAACTGAACCTTTATATTTTTACTTTCCGCTTCCAGGACAAATGGAGCTATTACTGCATCCAATTCCCTGTTTCCGGTATACTCTACCGGTTTTTTAGATGAAACCTCATTAGTTAGCTGCGATAAATATTTTTTTATTTGTGAATTATCTTCGCTGGTACACATACTATTTAACGCAAGCATATGATTTTTTACATCATGACGGAATTTCCGCAGTTCTTCATATTGCAGAAGCATATGCTCATAGTGCTGCTTTTGTAAAGCCATATGCTCCTTATACATGTCATTTGACTTTTTTATATATGCATTCTGGCTTAAAACAACAATCTGCATAAGTGTTACCACAACAAGTGTACAGCAAGCCATTACTACAAACACCCCATAAATTTGCAAATCTTCATACTCTTCCAATTCTGAAAAAATCTGAATTGATCCTACTAATATGAATGAACTGATGGTAACTAAATACAAAATTATATAATGTTTTAAATCTAAAACTACTTCTTCCTGATCATTTTTTCTTCGTTTTATTACATATATTAGTGCCCAGACACCTATACTCAATATTTGACATAAAATCGTTAAAGCCGGAGATTCCTTAACATAGTATTCAGAAATTCCAATTTTTATAGATATAATAAATGAAAACAATATTCCAAATATAGAGCTTGCTATAACTACGAACGGATACAAAATCAGATTTTGAATTTTAAACGGCTCTATTATAAAAACAGGCAATATGCCCATTATAAATATGGATGCTCCCATTGCATACTTTAGATTATTATTTACATATACAATGCTTCCCGCAATTAACACCACAATAATATATACCATCCATTTGACAGCTTTATTGGTAATTCCTCTACTTAGTGCAGTACGATATGCTAATGAATAAAGTACAGTCTCTGTTATAAAATATACTATCAAATACAATATATCCCTTATCACATTCTTCGCCTCGCCATTCTTTCACCATACTCATGATATAACCTTTTTACGGTTTCTTTATAGCTTCTTCCAATCGGAATTTCAATATCCATATCTCTTATAGATAATTTTCCATTTCTAAGTGTCGCATATTCGAGGTTAACCATATATGATTTATGAACACGTATCACAGAACTGTCCTCAAGCCGTTTCTCAATCTCAGATATATTTATTCCTACAAAGTTCTGCCCATTGGTATAAATATACGCATATTTTCCCTGTGCCTCTATATATCTTATGTCCTCCGCATAGATTACTATGTTTTGACCTCTTTCTGACAAATACGAAATGCCTATATTCTCACATTTCTCTATCAATACCTTTTCAAGCACTGCTTTCACATCCATATATCCGGCCGGCTTCCTGATAAAATCTATAGTCTTGATTCCAAAGGAATCTATCATCTTCTCATCATGACTCGACACAAATGCTATCCGCCAGATTTTGTCTAGTTTCAGTACTCGTTCCTTTAGTTTAATTCCGCTGAGACCATCCATCTCTATATCCAGAAAAAGTATATCTATTTTTTTATTTTCCTCATCATCACAATATTCGAGAACCTCTTCTGCGTTTTTATACATTTTATATTCAAATGCATCCGTATTGTTTTCATAATATTTCTGACATAATTGCAGCATATGCTGCCTTGCTTCCGCTGAGTCATCACATATTCCTATTCGTAACATATACTTTACCCTCTTTTATCTTATTGTGCACCGTTTCTTTATCCCAACAGCCACCGGCGAAGCTCGTATATATCCCTTACAATGTCATATATTTATGTAATTGTCGCGGTCTACCTCTATCACGGTATAGTAATTCTTTCCAAGCTTTTTCCTGACATTTTCCTGTATTGCATTGCATATATCGTCATCTGAGGTGATATAGCCGAATGGAACTGCAATGTCAAAAACCAGATTCGTATGTGTATCACCTCTGATAATACGGAAATCGTGCATATTTATGTGCGAATCAAGCCCTTTTATCACGGATAGCACCTCGGCCTTCAGTCCGGCTACCTCCTCGTCCTCTATCGCTACCGGGTCCATGTGGATGGTCACTATACAGCCCAGCTCCCTTCGTATCCTGCGCTCCAGATTATCGATTATATCGTGCAGCTCGACCATATCTCCGTCCTCCGGCACCTCTGCATGAAACGATACTATCCTGTGTCCCGGTCCATAATCATGCACCATAAGGTCATGCATACCGAGTATGTTTTTGTCAAAGTCCAGTACCATCTCCTTGAGTCTGTCGACAAACTCCGGCTCCGGCTTTGCTCCAAGCAGCGGATCTACCGCCTCTCTGGCTGATGATATTCCTGAATAGAATATAAACAATGACACAAATACACCGCCTATTCCATCCAGATTGAGTCCCAAAAAGTGCGCTATGAGTGTGGCTGCAAGTACTACAGATGTAGCGATACAGTCTGACAGACTGTCCCTGCCTGTCGCTTCGAGTGTTGATGAATCAAGCTTTTTTGAAAAATAGAAATTGTATACCGCCATGACGCATTTTACGGCTATTGATGCCAGTAGTATCGCTACAATAAGCCATGAAAACTCTATGTCCTGCGGCTTTATGATTTTACTAAAGGAATCCCTGAACAGCTCAAAGCCCATGATGAGTATGATTGCTGCAACTGCCAGTGTAGCCACATACTCCATCCTCGCATGTCCGTATGGATGCTCCTCGTCGGCTCTCTGTGCCGCCATCTTGAAGCCCGCTATCGTGATGATTGATGAGCCTGCATCTGACAGGTTGTTGAATGCATCCGCAGTGATTGAGATTGCACCGCTAAACATTCCTGCAAAGAGCTTGCCGGCAAAGAGTATGAGGTTTAAAAATATACCGACTATACCGCACAGCATGCCATATTTATTTCGTTTTTCAATGTCTATTTCTGTCTCTGGCATTTACTTTACCTCTATTTTTATTTTATATCCTGATTTACAGCTTATTTCACCGCTCCGAATCTGTCGAACGGGTAATATCTGAATATCGCTTTTGCAAGTATATCGTCCTTGGACACATATGTGTGCTCCCAGACTCTTGCGTCTGATGAGCCATTTCTGTTGTCACCGAGCAGCAGATATGAGTCCTGGGGCACCTTAAACTTGTAAGGTCCGGCATTTACTGTCCACGGATCCTCACCGCTCTGGTTTGACTTGAGATAATCCTCCTCAAGCGCCTCACCGTCTATATACACCTGGCCATCCTCTATGGTGACTGTCTCTCCCGGCAGACCTATTACACGCTTGATGTATTTCTCAGAAGGCGAATCCGGTGCATTGAATATGACTATATCCCCTCTCTTTGGGTCTGAAAATGTATATGCGAGCCTGAAGCCAAATATGTCATCTCCAATCTGTATGGTATTCTCCATCGAGCCTGACGGAATATTTGCATTTATAATGACATAGTTCTTTATGAGTATTGCCGCTACAATGGCAAATGCGATTGTTAACACCCAGCTTAAGATTTCCTTGACAGGTGATGTTTTTTCCTCCGGCTTTTTGGGCTCCATCTCATCGGTTGTTTTTGTGTCTTCTTCGTTGTTTAAGTCTAATATCTCCATTTTCATGTTCTCCTTATTCATGCTTCAATAAGCGTTTGATAATATATGTCATGGCGGTACAGCCTATGGTGCCATCCACCACTTTATAAAGTCCTTCCTTGTAAAATAAAGACTTGTAAGCCCGTAATCTGCGATTTCCCTGTCTGTAAAGGTCTTTGCTATATACGCATTGATTTCATCCGGGAAGTCTCTCTCGAGGCACCACTGTGCCTGCAGGCTCATTGGCTTTTCCAGCTCATATTGGTGCACGAGCTCGCCTCCAAAATCTATGATACTGTTCCATCTGGATGCATTGCCCAGTATCCTCTGCTTGATATTTTCTATGATCACAGCTCTTGCAATCCTTACCTTTTTGTACTTTTCGGCGCGCTGCAAAAGCATTGCATTGCGGTTGTGGGTATTTATCACCAGCTCCATAGGGTCTGTCAGCTCATTTGACACCAGACAAAATACAGGGTCCAGATCATAATACTCCGGTCTTAGCACGTAGTCGTTTCGAAACGATGCTGCTGTCTTTGCCACGGTTAGGTCTGCCGATACATCCGTGTATATGATGCCCGGCATGTCACCCATAACATACTCCATCGATGTGATATACGGTGTCATAAACTGCCAGAAGGCTCTGATATTCTGCTCAAATACTATGATATCGTATTTGTCAATAAACTGACCATAATCATAAGGGTAGTTCTCCTTATAGTGTGCAAAAAGTGCCCTCTGCATGAACGCCAGCTTTATTTTCCTGCCGGTAAAGCCGTTTATTACTGTCTTTATCGGCACTTCAACCTCACGCTCCTTCAGATACACAAGTACGCGGATTGCCCTGCTGATAAGCTCATTTTCTGCCTCATACTCACATACCAGCCTGCTTCGTCCATCTGATAAATACTGTCCCAGGGTCAGTGGACTCTGCCCAAAGGCATCTATGATAATCTGTCCTATATATTGGCGGAGCTCTATGAGCTTTTCATCGAAGGCCGCTCCGTCTCTGGATATATTTATATTTAAAAACCGTGTTTTGATATTGAGCTGATATGAGAAATTGTCTATCCATGCCGGTTTCAGCCCCAATACATCTGTGGACTCTGTCACAAGCACTCCCTGCTGATATAGCGTGGACTTTTGAAAATATCCTCTGTGCTTCGGATGATATATTGCCACATATCCCTCGAGCAGGTTATTTTCAACCCTTATAACATTCATTCCGACCAGCTCATTCAGCGGATAGTTCCACTGTACCTTTGGTTTATAAATGCATTTTTCCTCTACGTCGTATTTTACGTGTATCGGAATTGGAATGGTAAGCATATAATGATTTATGGTTTTTACGATAAATGCCATGTCGATGTACGGAGCATACGACGGCTTTATAGGAATGGTGATTCTGGTTCCCGGCGTCTTTTTCTGTGAAATCACATACTCTATCTGACCGCTTTCCCCAAACCACTTTGCCATAACAGGCGCAGTATCCTGTGGATTGCTTACATTCCACGCTGTATTTATAACCCTGTCCTTTTTGGACTCTATAAGTATTGCCTTCGACACCGTAAAGCAGGAGCTAAGACCGATTCCGTAATATGAAAATGGCTCATATTGCAGCTTTTGGTTCTCAAAATCCCTGCTCGTGTAATAGCTTTCCCCGATTTTTGCCACATAATGCTTCAGGTCGTACTCATTTATGCCTATTCCATTGTCCTCTACGGTGAGAATCCTGTTGGTGCTATCATAGGTAATATCTATGCGCGGTTCATATATCTGTCTGACCTCGCGCATTTGATTTGCCTGCTCCATTTCCAGAAATTCCGTGCCCCAGCTCCATTCAAGTGCCTGACGCACATTACACGCATCTATTGCATTGAGCACAAGCTCCCTTATAAAAGCCTTCCATGACGCATAAAACCGCTGACTCGCAAGCATAGGCAGCATATTTGATTTTACTAATTCTACATCTATACTTTTCATGATTTGTCCGACTTGCCGTAATAGCTGCCATAATAATTGCCATAGTAACCGCTGACATGACTGCTCTTCTTATTGTTGACCTTGTTGAGCACAGCGCCGAGTATCCTGACTCCGGATGCCTCGAGCTGTTTTTTGACGCTCTGTATCATTCTGGCGCTCGCCATGCCCTGACCTATCACAATTATAGCCCCATCACAGTACTTGGCCACGACTGCCGCATCAATAGCAGCGCCTATCGGCGCACAGTCTATGATTATGTAGTTGAAATGCTCTTTTCCAAAATTGAGAAGCTCCTGAAAATATTTTTTTTCAAGTATCTCTGTCGGGTTCGGCACTGACGGTCCTGCAAATATCATAAAAAGCCCCTGTATCTGTGTGCCATACAATACCTCATCCAGCCTTCTCTGACCTGACAGATAATGTGACAGACCGCACAGCTCACCGCCACTTGCCAAAGATGCACGCAGTCTTCCTGCAAGAACTGATTTTCGCATATCGCTGTCTATAAACAGTACCCTCTTGCCTGACTCCGTCAATGATCTTGCCAGATCAAGCGCTACTGTACTTTTGCCCTCATTCGGAACTGAGCTGGTCACAAGAAGTGTGCGTATATCATCACCGCAAAACTGTATATTTGTCTTCAAAGCACGAAGCGATTCCTTCATCGTATAGCTTTGTTCTTTTAACTTGCCAAATTTTACTAATTCCATCTGCCCATCTCCTGATGCCGGCTTCTATTTTGCTGAAGCTGACTGCTTTTTCTTGTTCTTCCTGTGACTACCTTTGCGTTTTTTTCTGCCTCTGTAATGCTCGCCATCATCCTCCGCCTCATCAAGCGGAAGTGTGCCAAGCACATTCATGCCAAGCTTTTTCTCCACATCCTCTGTATCAATTATCGTATCGTTGAACAGATATGTAACCACTATAACTGCTATCGAAATAAACGCTCCGGTGAATGCTCCAAGTACTGTGTTTTTGCCTATATTAGGACTTACTGCACCACCATCATCATATCCGCTTTGTATAATTGTAGGTGAGTCCTGCTTCATTTTTTCTGCAATATATGAGGCTGCAACCTTTGCAATCTCATCCGCTATCGTCTTCGCCATCTGCGGATTGGGATCTGTGACTGTGATATTGAGCACTCGCGAATTGGAAGGATTGTCAATGGTTACACGACTGCCAAGGGTCTTATAGTTCTCGTTGAGCCCAAGGTTTTCTATGACCTTATCTAATACCGGTCGTCCCTTTACGACTACTATATAGTCGTTGGTCAGGCTGGTACCCGTCTGTATATCCGCAAGACTTGTGATTGAGGTACTCTTTGAAAGTACATAAAGCTCAGATGTGGATTCATACATCGGTGTTATCATAAATCTGCTCACTGCAAAAGCCACTGCGCCTGTTGCTATAGTGACCAGAATAATCCATTTCCAATATGAAATTATCTCCAGAAACAGATCCTTTAAATCTATTTCTATCTCGTTATCAAAATCCTGTTCTCTTTCCATTATGTATCCCCGCGTTGTTCACCGGTTATCTTCCGTTTAAAATGTTCTCCGGTGTGGTCTGCATAATCTCCTCTGCATAATCCTCACCATACTTCTTTGCCACATACTCATAGCATTTTTTCAGATTGCAGACACGCTCCTTTGTTCCATGACTATCACTGCCTATCACATCCACAAGCCCTGCCTTTAGAAGCTTTTTGGTGTATCTCTTGAACATCCTGCCATCTATGCCAAGCACTGAATCCGCATTTATCTGTATGAGTGCTCCCATCTCCTGCAGGTCCTCGATTCGTCCGATATCCCTCAGGCATTCATATCTCTCAACATGGGCTACTACCGGTATATATCCTGCAAATATCGCCTCTCTGGTCATCTTGTGTACAAACGACCACTCACTCGAATGCGAATACTCTGTGAGTATATACTGCGTATCCGCCAGTGTATGGCAGCGTCCCTTCTGAAAGTCATCTATCATATCTGTTGCCACATGATACTCTGTACCGAGCTTTAAGTCTATTCCAAGCTTTTTGGCATAAGGTAATAGCTTTTTATAGTGTCTCTCGATTTTGTCCAGCGGATGCTTAAACATGCCATGGCGCAGATGCGGTGTGAGTATTATTCCTTTCACGCCCTGCTTTTTGGCTATCTTGAGCATCTCTACCGATTCCTCGAGCGACTTTGAGCCGTCGTCCACTCCGTATAATAAATGGCAATGTATATCTATCAAAATTCATGGTCCTCCGTTTTGTTTTCCTGAACTATTATTATACTATATACAGATTTTTCGTGCAATTCTTTAGATATTAAATTTTTCTTCTTTTTTGTTGGGAGGGCGTGGCGTAAGCGCCGGGCACCCGAGCAGCGCACACGCACTCCCGCACCTGCTACGCTACGCTGCTAAGAGAGCTGTACGAATTATGCCTTGGGGTGGTTCTATGCTTGACGAAACCGGCTTTTATGCGCCGTCCGTGGCGCATAACGCCTTGCCCGGCCGTCCATGGCCGGGCATTTCTGTTTTTCTTGGGCATAATTCTACAGTCTCTAAGCAGCTTCGCTATTCGCCTGCTCGGGAGTGCGTGTGCGCTGCCGGATGCCCGGCGCTTACGCCACTTACGTTGTGACAGTATTTTACAATTTTAGATATAATAAATATTCGAGGGTCAAATATCGATGATATTTGACCCTCGGGGATTATGCTATTATTCTATATAATGATATGAGGGTCAAAAGGTATACAACGAATTACATGCAAGCATGCATCGTTGATACCTTTTGACCCTTTAATCATATTATCCGATTTGTCTGACAAGATTTATCATTTCGATTGCACCGAGTGCACAGTCATATCCTTTGTTTCCGGCTTTTGTTCCGGCTCTTTCTATTGCCTGCTCGATGTTTTCGGTGGCGACTACTCCAAACATTACCGGGATTTCTGACTCGAGTGATACTGATGCGATTCCCTTTGATACCTCGTTGCACACATAGTCATAGTGGCTTGTTGCGCCTCTGATTACTGCTCCGAGGCAGATGACTGCATCGTATTTTCCACTTTTTGCCATCTTCTTTGCAATGAGTGGTATCTCGAATGCTCCCGGCACCCATGCTACGTCTATGTTTTCCTCCGGCACGTCGTGTCTTACGAGTCCGTCCTTTGCTCCTCCTAAGAGCTTTGATGTGATAAATTCATTGAATCTTGCTACTACGATTCCTACCTTAATTCCATCCTGTGTCATTTTTCCTTCGATTACGTTCATTTTTCGTTCTCCTTTTGTTTTTTTATTTTTGCTAGTACAGCGAAAATTAAGTTGTTGATACATTGAGCGAGGATGCGGTTTCGAGAGTGCATGTCAAAAAACGCAGGCGTAGCGGGCTACGTCAAGGCTTTTTGGCATGTGCTATCGGAATCGCAGACCGGTCAATATATCAATTACTTATTATTCGCTGTACTAGTATGAGAGTATATGTCCCATGCGGTTCTGCTTTGTTTTCAGATAAAACAGGTCATGCGCTGTGGCGCTCATCTGTATTGGCACACGCTCGCTGATTTCTATGCCAAACTCTGAGAGCTGGTATACCTTGTCAGGGTTATTTGTGAGAAGGCGCAGACTGTGTACGCCAAGCTCTCTTAATATCTGGGCTCCGATATAGTACTCGCGCTCATCTCCGGCAAAGCCGAGTGCCAGATTTGCTTCGAGTGTGTCCATTCCCTGCTCCTGAAGCTCATAGGCCTTCAGCTTATTTATCAGACCGATGCCTCTGCCCTCCTGACGCATGTAGAGCAGTATTCCTCTGCCCTCCTCGTCTATCTGTCTCATGGCCGCCTCCAGCTGCTGGCCACAGTCGCAGCGCTGTGAACCGAATACATCTCCTGTGAGACACTCTGAATGTACTCGGCAGAGCACATCCCTTCCATCTGCGATTTCGCCCTTTACAAGTGCCACATGATGCTCTCCGTTTAATCTGTTGACAAAGCCATATGCCTTGAATTCGCCGTATTTGGTCGGCAGCTTTACCTCTGTGACACGGTCAACGAGCTTTTCATGTATCTTTCTGTATTCCTGAAGTGCCGCTATTGTGATGAATTTGATGTCCCATTTTTTTGCAAGCTCCATGAGCTCTGTTGTGCGCATCATGGTACCGTCCTCACGCATTATCTCACAGCACAGTCCACATTCCTTTAGTCCTGCGAGCCTGCATAAATCGACTGTGGCCTCTGTGTGTCCGTTTCTCTCCAGCACACCGTTTTTCTTTGCAAGAAGCGGAAACATGTGGCCCGGACGTCTGAAATCCTCAGGCTTTGCGTCATCAGAGACACATTTCATTGCTGTGATTGAGCGCTCTGCTGCGGAAATACCTGTGGTTGTTGAGACATGGTCTATTGAGACTGTAAATGCTGTCTCATGATTGTCTGTATTTTCCTGCACCATCTGCGGAAAACGAAGCTTCTTTACATATTCCTGCGACATCGGCATGCATATCAGACCCTTGCCGTGCATCGCCATAAAGTTGATGTTTTCTGTTGTGGCAAATTCTGCCGCACAGATGAAATCGCCCTCATTCTCTCTGTCCTCATCATCTGTGACAAGTATTATTTTCCCTGCACGAAGCTCATCAAGTGCTTCTTCTACTGTGTTGAATTTCATATTTTATATCCTTTCTCTTATGATTTTGAAGCTGTTCAATTACATAATTTTTTAACCATTCAGCCCACGCACATTTGCAAAACCGTACGATACCCGTGCTTTTATGTTAAAAGCCATATTTTGCCAGGAAATCTCTTGTTATTCCATCCGGTTGTTTTTTATTTTCGCCGGATTTATGTGGTACATTTTCCTTAATTGTCTGTGCTCCTGTCATTTCTTCTGTTATTCCTTCCGACTGCCCTTTAAACAACAGCTTCTCAACATATTTTCCTATTATATCTGTTTCCAGATTTACGACAGCTCCCACTTTTCTGTCCTTTAGAACAGTCTGGCTTACCGTGTGCGGTATCGCTGATATCGAGAAATTATCCTCTGCCACCTTTGCGACTGTGAGGCTTATTCCATCGATTGTGACGGAGCCCTTCTCGACTATATAGCGCATGAGCTGTGGTGTGGCCTGTATTGTATACCAGATGGCATTGTCATCCTTTTTGACCTCCACAATCCTGCCTGTTCCGTCAACATGTCCCGACACGATGTGCCCGCCGAATCTGCCATCTGCTGCCATCGCACGCTCCAAATTGACATGTGCTCCTCTCATCGCGTTTGCAAGCGATGAACGGTTTAGTGTCTCGTGCATGACATCCGCTGTAAACGCATGTGGCATGAGTCTTGTGACCGTGAGGCAGATACCGTTTACCGCTATGCTGTCTCCGACCTTTGTTCCAGCTAGCACTTTTTCAGCTCTGATTGTAAGTACTGCTGAGTTTGCTCCACGTGAAATTGTATCTATTGTTCCAACTTCTTCAACTATTCCTGTGAACATTGTGTATCGCCTTTCTTTTTCTATATTTTCCTCACACTCATTTGCATAATTTACATGGTAAATTGTTTACAATTGTTTCCGGTCTCACCAAGGCAAAACAGTAGCAATTACATCAATTACACAACATCACACTCGATAAGGAAATCATCACCAAGCTTTGTCATCTTACTGTTTCCAAGCATCACGGCATGTGCCGGTGAGTCGGTTCCCATGCCCTCTATCGGTGTTTTTGCATCCGCTCCGCCGAAAAGCTTTGGTGCAATGTAAGCGTATACCTTATTCACAATCCCGCTCTTAAGGGCTGACCAGTTGAGTATTCCGCCTCCCTCAAGCAAAATGCTGTCTATGCTTCTTTCGCCGAGCTTTTGCATGAGGTCATTTAAATCAATATGACCGTTTTTTTCAGCTACATACAGAATTTCTATTCCGTTTTCTTCAAGCCGTGTTATTTTTCTGTTTTTTTGATAATCATAGTTTTCTTCTATACTATCTTTTTCAGTATCAGGTAAGGCTTCTGACTGTGCGGTTTCACGATATCGCTCACTGACTGCAACAATCGTCGGCACTTCCTTTGCAGTATTTACTATCTGCGATTCCAGTGGAAGCTTAAGGTGCGTATCGCATATTATGCGGATTGGATTTACTCCGCCCTCGATTCTGCATGTAAGCAGTGGATTGTCTGCAAGCACTGTTCCTATTCCTGCCATTATGGCTTTATATCTGTGGCGCAGGTTTTGCACATGTTCCCTCGCTTTTTCTCCTGTTATCCACTTTGAAAGCCCTGAATATGTGGCTATCTTTCCGTCCATCGTCATGGCATATTTCATAGCAACATATGGACGTCTGGTCTGTATAAAGTAAAAGAATACATCGTTCAGCCTGTCGCACTCGTCTTTAAGCACCTGCGTGACAACCTCTATCCCATGCTCTTTAAGGATTCTGATACCGCCCCCGGCGACAAGCGGATTCGGGTCATCCGAGCCCACATATACTCTTTTTATACCGGCTTCTATCACTGCCTCCACACATGGCGGCTGCTTGCCATGATGACAGCAGGGCTCAAGAGTCACATACATTTCCGCTCCCTGTGGCGATTCCTTGCAATGCTTTAACGCATTTCTTTCCGCGTGCAGCTCTCCATATCTCTCATGCCAGCCCTCTCCGATTATTCTGCCGTCCTTTACTATCACAGCTCCGACCATCGGGTTTGGCGAGGTATACCCCATGCCGCGTTTTGCAAGCTCAATCGCCCTTCTCATATATTGTTCATCAGTCATTTGAGTTCCTTTCTGCATATTCTTTATATGCCCACTAAAAAAGCCCCAAACTATTAATGTTCAGGGCCTAGTAATTTCAAATATCATGATTTCAAATACCATAATCTCAAAAAAATATGCACTAGCTGCATTTCATGATATGAGTGTCAAAAGGTATTTTGAGATAAAAAAATCTGGAATGTATCAAAACACTCCAGAGTAGATATCTGTTATAACTATGATATGTGCTGTATCTATATCTGAAACTGAATCTAAAACCCAGCTATCTATACTCTGCATATATCATATTCACATCTTCTTTCATCCAGACTTTACTGTCGGCCTCGGAATCTCACCGAATCGTGCCTTGCGGCTCGTGGGCTATACCACCGGTAGGGAATTGCACCCTGCCCTGAAGAATAATTATTTAATTAGCTTACGCTAACCATAGTAAACCTTTGCGGTTTGGATGTCAAGATTATTTTTTATATTCATAGGCTTTTTAAAAGATATCCTTTGTTGTTGAGATATTGATCTGTAGAGCTTACTCTAACATATCAAAATACTCTTTCCATTTTCTCACCTCAAATAATATAAAGAGCTTACAAAGATTTCTCTCTGTAAGCGCTTTCGTTCTTTATATATATTCTATTCTTCTCTATATCCCGCTAAAAGTTGTAAATTTTGCTTTTCTACAGAGCTCAATACAGATTCATCAAATTCATCTGGTTCTATTATACCATTATACCATGAACAAGCCTCAAAATAATTTTGTAACTTTTTATCATTAAATTTTCTGCCATGTCGAGCATATATTTCATTTATAGCTAATTCATAAAAATCATTTTGTCCTGCATAGTCTGCAACTGTAGCTTCATCAAGAAGATTTACTGCATCATTTGGGAATATTTCATCCGAAGTTTTCAAATCGTCACTACTATCTACAGATACATATGTTCCTGCAAATGACAATTCGTTATTTTCATCGCCAAACTCTGTAATAGAATATCCGTACGATTCCTGACGCAGGTCTAATCCATAATAAGTCTCTGTATTAAAATAATTTCCTACATCATTGTTGTTCCCTATCCAATTAACATGGATATTTTCTAGTCTTCTATATGATTGACTGTCATTTTTACCAATATACAATGAAATATTAGCCCCCTGATAATCGCTTTTACTAATCTCTAAAGTGCAAAGGGGGCCTGTTTGTCGTCTAAAGATTTGAACATCAAAACTATTTTCTTCGTCTGCACTACTCGATTCCCCAGAATTGTATGTATACTGTTGATTATTAATAGATATTGCGGGTCTTGGAACACTGTATGGATTATCTTCATTCAGATTGGGATAATAATACAAACTTGTCCCATTATCACAGTTATATTTAATACAAGTCGAAGTTCCAACAATATACTCACAATCTGAGTCTTTAAATGAACAATTTTTTATATTGTTAATATAAACGTCACACTTACCATCACTATCGCTTTTAACATCTATTTCAGCATCTCCTGTAAAACTTGAATATTTATTATACCAAGATTTATTAAACACTATGTCTTCTTTACCATCATCGCTTGTTAATACAACTATTTTATCAGCAAATTCAGAATACTTATAAGGCACATCTGTATATATTTTCTTCGAGTAATCCAAGAGTTCGTCAATATCTGTGTCAACTTCATTTTTTAAATAGGCATTATAATCCCCTACTATACCAAGCTTAAAACGATCTGAAAATTGGCATGCATAAACATTTCCATAGCTATTTCCCATCAATGCAACATATTTATTTTTATAAAATTCACTAACAGGAACATCTTCTGCCCATGCCACAACTCTATAGCTCGGTTCTAATGCCCTTAAATCTATGTAATATACATTAACTGTTTTATCATCCTTTTTATTAACCTGAATAAATGAGTTTGAACTATCTCCACAATAGTAATTTCCTATTATATCATCTACTCCAACATCACTTGTATCATATAGTTCATTTGGGTTATATTCATCAGATACTTTCTTTAAAACTATTTTTTCATTATTCGGTGTTGTAAGTGTTAACTTATCTTTTTTTATTTTATATTTGTATACTAAATTCTCCGATATTGATATGGTTTTGTCTGCTACATCAATGATTCCATACTCTTCAAGCCACGTACTATCTGGAAAAATTACTGAACAGTCAGAAAAAGTACAACCACCAAATGCATCTGCCAATTTTGCATTGAGATTAAAAATATCTGTATCCGCTACATCAATTCCAAAGATTTGTCCATTATCGGCTACATATGTTCCAGGCAGGTAATCTTCTGTAACAGTATCACTTAATTTTGTTTCTAATTCTTTTTCCTTAGATTCTGTCTCATTGCTTTGATTACTGTTACTCTTATCCTCATTTTCTGTAGGTAATAACATACACCAAGCAAAGAAAAGCACTATCACTGTTATGATGATTTTAACAAATGTTTTCCACCTTTTTTTATATTTCCACATTAGATACAATCCTATTGGAAAAATAAATATCAACATTAACCATATAAACCACGTTCTTTGATATAATTTTTCTTTCCGGTTACTAGAATTATTATTCTCATTATTTTTCATATAATCTATGTTGTTATTATATTTTGTTCCACAATTAGGACAAAAAATACCTTCTTTAAAATCTGTTCCACATTTTTCACATTTCATATAACAAACCTTCTTTCTTTACTTATTAAATTTGCAACTGAAGAAATATAATTGAATTGTTTGACATATATCTATCATCTAAGTTATTTACTCATAAGCTTTATACATTTCAATGCCCAATACTATATGCACGTGCCTTATAACTCATTTTTTCAAATTTCATGTCATGTTTTACATATAGTTCTTCCACAATATACTTTATATCTCTACATCATCTTCAGTTAAAGCCTTTATAATAGAATATAGTAAGGATACAATCATTACTATCAAAACTAACAAAAAGCCCTTTGTGATCCAATTATCTATTTTTAAATATCCAAATAATATCTCAGCTAATAATAATTCAAAACACCCTTCTATACTATCTGCTTCTTTTTGAAAATACGTAATTAAATTTGGAATTTTAACTATATTTTTCATTTTTTTAGTCAACGTCTTTCCTATAAAGCTACCTAAAGAAGTTGCTATAATTAAACCTGTAATTACTAATACCCATGTACTAAACTCGAAATATTGAAATGCTATAAATGCTATAAATGCTGCAAAACTTACTGCTAACAGATTTTCCGGGGATTCCTCTGAGTCTTCATAATTATTTTGCGTTTGCTCTTCTCTTTCAGTGTATGATTCATAATTTGATTTTGGTTCTTCATCATATTTGTTTTCATTATGTTTTAATTTTTCATCATATATCTTTCTTTTTTTCGAATTAGATAACGTATCATACGCAGAATTTACCTCTTCTATAGTTCTCCCCATAGGATCTTTTTCGTTTCCATTATCTGGATGTAATTTTTTTACAAGCGCTTTATAAGCCGCTTTTATAACTTCTGGTGAAGCATCTTGCGTAATCTCTAAAATTTCATAAAAATTCATATTTATTCTCTTAGCAGAATTCTCTTCATTAATTTTGTATCCACAGTAAACGCAAAATCTTACACCATCTTCAATTTTTTTGCCACATTTAGGACATAACATTTAATTTTCTCCTATCGTAATTTAATTTTTATAACTTTTTATCCATATTTTCATAAATTCTAAATATGATAATACTTATCTCTTATTTTTATTATCATATTCACTCCGAATATAGATAAAATATGGATGCACCAATGTATCATTTAGCGTAAGTTCTTTGCACTCTATTAGGTCCAACACTATTCAACCTAACCGATACCATACTTTGATTTTGCATATTAATTTTCCCCTTTTATCTTTCCGAAAAAGTTTTTATCAATGCCACAGGAATCAATATCCAACCTAGTATTGCTCCTATTACACATCGTTTCACAAAAATATCACCAACATTTCCTATTAATATTGAATTTGCATATATTGTTTTTCCAGTAGCCCAATATCCTAAAATTATGTATAAAAACACAAATACCATTGACATATTGTCACCATCCTATTCTTTTGTAATTTTATTTTTTAGGTTTTGACCTCTTAATTTTTCCGTTGTTGTCTATATATAATGACGCTCCACAACATTGACAATTTACTAAACTATTCTGAGTTACACTTCTCGTTGCTCCACAATGTGGACATTTTACAATATACGATGACATTATTCTTACCTCCTTAGTTCTCTTATAGATATATTATAAATCTCTATGAGCTAATTTTCAATTACTTTTAATACTTATATGCTAATCAAAAAGGAGCTAAGAGAGATTTATGCAACCTGGTTTACTTGGAGACACAATTCGTCAGGCTAGAATAGATAACAAACTCACACAGGAACAGCTTGCCGAACTTGTTCAAATTACCCCAACTCATTTAAAGCACATTGAAAGCGAGCACCGAAAGCCATCAATTGAAGTTCTTTTTGCGCTAGCTGAAACTCTTCATTTTTCATTGGATGCATTATTTATTACTGATGGTTCAAAAGAACACAGCCGACGCAAAAATGAATTGCAACTTCTTATCAACACTTGTAGCGATAATGAGCTTGATGTTTTGATTGCCGCTTTAAGAGAGTTATCAACTCAAAAACGAACAAATTCGTAAAAAAATAACTGCCGTATCAATTTGATACGGCAGCACTCATTATTTTACTAACATTCCCTCTTCATCAGCAATCTTTCTAATGACTTCCATTGGCAACCCTGAGTAGACGGAAATTTGCTTTTCCGACAACACTCCATCTTTTAGCATCCTAATAGTTGAATTTTTCTTCTGTAACATAATCTGTTATCATATCTTCCATCGCTTTTCATATAGCTTTTATTCCCTCATAGTCTTTCTTATAATAGCTTGTAATAGCTGTAAATATGATATAAATGCTTATTTCCAGCTGCCTTATAACTACCTTTTATGATATAATCTAAAAATCTTAAAATTTTTTGTAACAAAACAATCCTTTCTACGTCTAACCTATGAACAAAGGAGGTGACAGTTCTGGATTATGAGAAATTGTACAATTCCTATTACTTGCAAGTATACTCATATGTAATGACAATTGTAAAAAATCGACATCAGGCTGAGGAAATTACCCAGAATACTTTTTATAAGGCCATGACCGCAAAAAAGGCATATGCAGGCAAATCAAGTGAGCTTACCTGGCTTTGCAGCATAGCAAGAAATCTGGCAATGGACGAATGCCGAAAAAACACAAAATTTACAGAGCTTGACGAAGAGCAGCTCGAACAACCCGATAATATGGTAAAAAGCCTAGAAAATAAAGATACAGCTCTTCAGATTCATCTTATACTGCACGAGCTTGATGAGCCCTACAAGGAGGTCTTTCAGCTTAGAATATTTGGTGAATTGCCATTCTCCCAAATAGGCATGATATTTGGAAAAACAGAGAACTGGGCACGGGTAACTTACCATAGAGCCAGACTGAAAATCAAAGAAAGGATGAATAGAAATGAATAATCCAATTACACAATCAACCGATGAAACCTGCAATATAGTTCAGGATTTACTCCCACTATACTATGACGATGTATGCAGTCCCTCAAGCAAAAGGCTTGTTGAAAAACACCTTAAGGCTTGTGAAAAATGTCAAAATACATACAACGAGCTAAAAAACGATTCTATTGATTCAATGATAAAAAAAGAGGCTGACAGTGTATTAAAGCAGCATGAGAAAAAGGAAAAATCTGCTGCCTACAAGATCGGAGTCATAATAGCCGGACTACTGCTTATCCCAATACTCATCACATTCATAGTGTGTCTGTCAAATGGCGGTGGTTTAGATACCTTTGCAGTGGTAACAGCATCTATGCTTCTTGTGGCTGCAATGACAGTTGTTCCACTTATGGCACAGCAGAAAAAACTTACCAAATGCATAATCTGCGGTGTTTTTGCTCTGCTTTTGATATTCTTTTTTGTCGACAGAATGTATAGTTCAAATGAATTTATGCTTTGGTCTGTTCCAACTATATTTGGATTATCAATTGTTCTTTTTCCGTTTGTCATCAGAGGAATTGAACTTCCACCTGTTTTATCAGACAAAAAAGCTCTTATCACTATGCTGTGGGATACCTTATGGCTTTTCCTCACAATCATTGAGGTGTGTGGTCATACAAACGATGTTGCCGGAATGAAGGCCGGCTGTATTATAGCATTTGTCTTTGTACTTGCGGCCTGGCTCATATTCTTTGATGCACGATATTTAAACGCAAACGGATTTATAAAATCCGCAATTATAGTTTTGATAGCTTCGGTTTGGACAGCTTTTGCCGATGACATATGCGAATTTTTAATTTTTGGCACCAGACAAATCACTATAAAGTCCGTGAATTTTTCTGACTGGACTTCCAATATCTGCGTGAATGCCAATGTTTACGCTATTGTGCTTGTGTCCGGCGTTATTATCGCCTCTATACTTTTTGTAGCAGGCGGTATTAAAGCATTTGCTAATAAAAAATAAATTAGTTTTCTCTTTGAAATATTATTACAAACCCCTCCCACAGATAGAAGTCTGTGGGAGGGGTTTTGAGGTCGGTTGTATATCACGTGTATAGAGTGATTGTCGGACGATTTCAATCAACACCAATTTGAAAGAAATATCTTCGTAATATCCTGATATCGATTTACCACTCGGTAAATCTCCACATATTCTTTCCCAATCTTATACAGCACAACATAATTCCCACAAATCACATACTTATAATCCGTCCGGAAGCTGACCCTCTTAGCAAGATCAGCTCCCATATCCGGAAATTGCTGTATAGTCTCAAATCTGGCATATATTTCCTGAATTGTTTTTACTGCCATTTCTTCATTGTCTTCGGCAATAAACTCTTTAATTTTCTTTAAGTCCTCTGCCACAATAGGGTTAATCCGTAATTTCATCATAAGCTATACCCCTACAGATTTCTTAAGTTCATCCATGCTCATCCAGGCACTTTCATCCTTAACTGCTTCTTCTGCTTCCTGTAGCTTCATCAACAGCTTTTTCTCCGCCTTTTCACGCTCATAGTCCTCAATATCCATAACCACAAACCTGCCTCTTCCATTTTTGGTCAAAAACACGGGTTCTCCAACCTGGCAATTTTTCAGTACTTCATTATAATTTCTTAAATCTGATACAGGTAATATATTCGACATAAAATCAAATCCTTTCTTAGGTATAATTTCTTTATTTACATATATATTATACAAAAATAAGCTGTAAAATTCAACGAAGAATTTTACAGCTTATTTATCTTTATTATTTTAAGAATTCACAATTAGCAAACACCCTGTGCAAGCATAGCGTCAACTACTTTCTCAAAGCCTGCGATATTTGCACCTGCAACATAGTCAGTCTTTCCACCAACTGTTGCATCGTATCTCTTAGCAGCGTCGCTGATGTTAGCGTAGATTGTCTCCATGATGCCCTTGAGCTTTCCGTCAACCTCTTCGAATGTCCATGAAAGTCTCTCAGAGTTCTGGCTCATCTCAAGTGCTGATGTAGCAACACCACCTGCATTGGCAGCTTTACCACCTACGAAGAGTACTCCGTTCTCCTGAAGGTATTTTGTAGCCTCAAGAGTTGTAGGCATGTTAGCACCCTCTGTAACAGATGTAACACCGTTTGCTACGAGCATCTTTGCATCGTCAAGATCTAACTCGTTCTGTGTAGCACATGGAAGAGCAAGGTCTACCTTGTACTGCCATACGCCGTGCTCACCATTCTCTTTTGCATGGTACTCAGCGCTTGACTTAGCTGCAGCGTACTCTGTAAGACGTGCACGCTTAACCTCTTTAACCTCTTTAAGGAGTGCAACATCGATTCCTTCCGGATCATAAATCCAGCCTGTAGAATCAGAACATGTAACAACCTTGACACCAAGCTGCTGTGCCTTCTCGATAGCGTAGATAGCAACGTTTCCTGAACCTGAAACTGCTGCTGTCTTTCCGTTTAAGTCAAGTCCGTTGTCCTTCCATAATGCGTTTGTAAGGTATAACAGACCATATCCTGTAGCCTGTGTACGGGCAAGTGATCCACCATATGTAAGTCCCTTACCTGTGAGAACTCCCTCGAATGATCCGCGGATTCTCTTGTACTGACCGAACATGAAGCCGATCTCTCTTGCGCCTGTTCCGATATCTCCGGCAGGAACATCAATATCTGCTCCGATATATTTAGAAAGCTCTGTCATGAAGCTCTGGCAGAATGCCATAATCTCTCTGTCTGATTTGCCCTTAGGATCAAAATCAGAACCACCTTTACCACCACCGATTGGAAGTGTTGTAAGAGAGTTCTTGAAGATCTGCTCAAATCCTAAGAATTTGATGATTCCAAGGTTTACTGAAGGGTGAAGTCTGAGACCTCCCTTGTAAGGTCCGATTGCGTTATTGAACTGTACACGGAAACCTCTGTTTACCTGTACCTGACCATTGTCATCTACCCATGGTACTCTGAACATGATCTGACGATCCGGCTCTGTGATTCTCTCGAGGATAGCGTTCTTTCTGTAAAGCTCCTCATTTGCCTCGATTACAGGTCTTAAAGAATCAAGTACCTCTGTTACTGCCTGTAAGAATTCAGGCTGATCAGCGTTTTTCTTCTGTACTACTGCGAGTACTTCATCAACATAGCTCATTTTTATATCTCCTTTACAAAATTATTTTTCACATCAACAAGTTTATTTTATATAAATCTATTGCTATTATCAAGTAATTTTTGAAGGTTTTATATAAAAAAAATTCATTTTATTTATTATCTTCATTTATATTATCCCAGTTTTGGTACTGATTCTCCTCATCATCGGAATATACCACCTTGAAATAATCCGAGAGTTTTGCAAGTGAAGTTATAAGAACTTTCATTTCGTCATCCGAAAGACCGTCCTTTATATGCTCTATCATATGACGGTGAAACTGCTCATGATGATAGTATGCACTCTTTCCCTTGTCGGTGAGTGAGAGCTTTACCACACGCTTATCCTCCTCACTGCGGATACGGTTCACGTATCCCTTGCGGGTGAGACCATCTATTGCCTTTGTCAGTGTGCCCAGAGTGATAGACATAAGCTTGGCTACAGTGCCGGAGCGCTTCGGCTCATCGACTCCTATTGCCTCTATTATATGCATATCGTTGATAGAAATATCAGAAAATTCGTCTGTTATCAGACATCTGCCCTCTATCTCTGTCAAATCCTTGAACAGACACACCAATAATTCATTTAAAGTTTCATCTGCCGTCATAAATACCTCTTTCTATTGCCACTCTATGGCGCAGGCTCCCCATGTAAGTCCTGCTCCAAAGCCTGATAAAATTATTTTTTTCTCATGCTTTATCATACCATCTTTGCGGACTTTATCAAGCAAAATCGGCACACTTGCCGCAGAAATATTTCCACACTGCTGTAAATTGGTCGGAAATTTGTCCATAGGCTGCTTAAGCCTCTTGGCAACCGACTCAATAATACGGATATTGGCCTGATGCAGCACATAGACATCCACATCATCTGCGCTCCAGCCGATTTCATCAAGCAGCTCATTTATAGCCTTTGGCACTGTCTTTACCGCAAACTTGTATACAGCAGGACCGTCCATGGTGACATATCCACCGAGTGCAGACTGCTTTCCATTGTCGGTAAACGGATTGACTACAGGACGGTTGTCTCCGTCAAGCGCCTCACCGCCTTTTCCGTCAGAACCCTGTACAAAGCCCTTGAAGGCATCGCCCTCGTCTGTCACAACCGCTGCTCCCGCTCCGTCTCCGAAGAGTACACATGTGCTTCTGTCATTCCAGTCCATTATTTTTGAAAGAACCTCTGCTCCCACTACAACTGCCTTGTGAAACCTGCCGGTCTTAAAATACGCATCTGCTGTGGCAAGCCCGAATAAAAAGCCTGAGCATGCGGCATTTATGTCAAATGCCACTGCACTGCCAGCACCTATATCAGCCTGAATCTGACATGCGAGCGATGGAACGATTTTGTCTGTGGATACGCTTGCCGCTATTATCAGGTCTATCTCACTT
This sequence comes from Agathobacter sp. LCP21S3_B2, assembly GCF_052118705.1. NCBI lineage: Bacteria > Bacillati > Bacillota > Clostridia > Lachnospirales > Lachnospiraceae > Agathobacter > Agathobacter sp. LCP21S3_B2. The sequence goes on from NZ_JBQKGQ010000014.1 coordinate 33,987, forward strand.
CCGACAATTCCCGCATCCTGCAGCGCACTTTTTACTGCATCACAGGCAAGTGAGGTGGTTGTCTCAGTAGTTGCAATGTGTCTGTTTCTTATTCCTGTACGCGAGCTGATCCACTCGTCAGATGTATCCATTATGGCTGCCAGGTCATCGTTTGAGACCACTCTCTGTGGCAGGCAGCTTCCTGTTCCAACTATCTTCATAGAATTTCCTTTCCGGGACTAGAACTTGCGGAAACGCTTGTATCTTTCCTCCAAGAGCTGGTCCTTTGTCAATTTGCTTTCTTTTTCCAAGAATTTCTTCATGTTGCCCTTCATGTAGTTTCCGATTGATGAAAGAGCATCCTCGTCGGCTCCGCCAAACTCAGGTATTATATCATCCACGACATCAAGCTCCTTTAAGTCGTGTGCTGTAATCTTCATTACCTCTGCGGCTTCCTTTGCACGCTTTCCGTCCTTCCAGAGGATAGATGCAAAGCCCTCAGGCGAGAGGATTGAGTATGTGGCATTTTCCATCATCCACACTTCATTTCCTACAGAAAGAGCTAAAGCTCCGCCGCTTCCGCCTTCTCCTATCATGAGACAAAGGATTGGCACCTTGATGCCGCTCATCTCATAAAGGTTTCTTGCGATTGCCTCACCCTGTCCGTTTTCCTCTGCTTCCATTCCAGGATAAGCTCCTGATGTATTGACAAAGGTTATGATCGGACGGTTGAATTTCTCTGCCTGCTTCATGAGGCGCAGTGCCTTGCGGTAGCCCTCAGGTGATGGCATACCATAGTTTCTCTTTGCGCAGTCCTCAAGGTCTTTTCCCTTGTGAACACCGATAACTGTGACCGGCTGGCCGTCTAAATATGCGATTCCACCTACGATAGCCGGGTCATCGCGGAAATATCTGTCTCCGTGCAGCTCCATAAACTCATCAAAAATATAGTCCATATAGTCAACCGATGCAAGTCTCTTAATCTGTCTTGCGGCGCTGACCTTATCCCATACCTTAAATGGCTTGGCCTTTGCCTCGCGCTCCTTCATAAGCTCTGTCGGCTCGTAATTGTCGTCTGAGTGAAGCGGGTCAAAATTGGCATAGCCAGTGGTAGGTCTGTGAGCACGTAAAATCTTGTAAAGAGTCTTCTTTAAATCCTCACGCTCAACTATCATATCCACAAAGCCGTGCTCAAGCTGAAACTCTGCCCTCTGGAAGCCCTCAGGCAGCTTCTGTCCGATGGTCTGCTCGATAACACGAGGACCTGCAAAGCCGATAAGTGCCTTTGGCTCTGCAAGAATGATGTCTCCAAGCATTGCAAAGCTGGCTGTCACACCACCTGTTGTAGGATCTGTGAGTACCGGCACATATAAAAGTCCTGCCTCTGAATGACGCTTTGCTGCGGCTGAGGTCTTAGCCATCTGCATCAGTGAAATGATACCCTCCTGCATTCTGGCACCGCCTGAACAGCAGAATAATATAACCGGAAGTCTTTCCTCTGTGGCACGCTCAAATGCGCTTGTGATTTTCTCACCAACCACATGGCCCATGCTTCCCATCATAAATCTTGAATCAATTACACCAAGCACTGTATCCTCACCGTAAATCTTTGTCTTACCGATGACAATGCCCTCAGAAAGTCCTGTTTTCTCCTGAGTCTTTGCAATTTTCTCCTCATACTCCGGGAAATTGAGAGGATTTCCTGTTGTAAGCTCTGTAAACCATGGCTCAAATGCTTCCTTGTCGGAAACCATTCTGATTCTGTTTTTAGCACGCACACGGAAATAATAATTACACTCATAGCAGACGTATTTGTGCTGTTTTACAACTGATTTGAGCACAGTCTTGCCACACTTTGGACAAACTATTGTCTCAGGGACATCCTCTTTTGTTTCCTGTGCTGCACCGGCATTTTTGCCATCTGCGGCTGCTTTTCCATCTGCGACCGTTTTGCCTTCTGCGGCTGTTTTTGTGCTCTCAGCGTTCTTTGCTAAAGTCTCTTCAGCCTCTATATTTTTATCTTTCTTCTTGAATAACTTCATCATGTCTCCTTATGCAATTAACCTATTGCAAATGTAAGCTCCGCCATACAGGCAACCTTGCCGTTTACCCTGGCAACAGCCTTGCCCACACCGATAGGACCCTTAACCTTTATAATCTCAGTGGTCAGCTCCAGCGTATCTCCCGGAACCACCTTCTGCTTGAACTTGGCATTATTGATGCCTGCAAAATATGCAGTCTTGCCCTTCCACTCATCCTGACAAAGAATGGCAACTGCACCTGTCTGCGCCAAAGCCTCAATAATAAGCACTCCCGGCATCACCGGATTTCCCGGAAAATGTCCCATAAAATGTGGCTCATTCATAGTCACATTCTTCTTAGCCACACACTTTACGCCCGGCTGTAGCTCCTCAACCGTATCAATGAGAAGAAACGGACTGCGGTGCGGCAGAATATCCATAATCTGCTGCGTATTCAAAACTGACATATTGCATATATCCTTTCTTAACTTACTCTAAACTTTTATTATAAACTGTGCACATGCTTCGCGCTCCGCAAAGTGGAGCCGGGAAGCACACAGTGTGTTCTGAATGAAAAATATGAACTGTCACGGCGTTCCATCCGCTCCAATAGCATGAAGCGCTAGCACCATATCACAGCCTGTCCGTGCAAAATGCCGTGACTGACTTCATATTTTTCACGAGGAATATACTGTGTGCTCCACCAGACCTCACAGCCTGAATGCGCGAAGCCCCTAAATTATTTATACGCCTTGAGCAGAATACTTGCATTATGTCCACCAAATCCCAGTGAATTGCTCAGTGCATACTCAACAGGCTCCTCATAGCTGTCCTTGCAGTAATTGAGGTCAATCTCCTCATCAGGAGTCTCATAGCCAACAGTCTTATGTATAAATCCATCCTGGATTTCCTTCACACATGTTATAAACTCAACAGCTCCCGCTGCTCCGAGCAGATGTCCTATCATAGACTTTGTTGAATTGATTTTAAGATTTGCAGCCTCATCACCGAACGCAAGCTTGATTGCTCTTGTCTCAAAGAGATCATTGTGATGAGTGCCTGTTCCGTGAGCATTGATGTATTTTACATCTGCCGGTGTGACACCTGCATCGCTCATGGCATTGGTCATGGCTCTTGCTGCGCCTGCGCCATCCTCCTGCGGAGATGTGATATGGTATGCATCCGATGAGCAGCCATATCCGACTACCTCTGCATAAATCTTTGCACCTCTTGCCTTTGCATGTTCAAGCTCTTCAAGGATAACTACTCCTGCGCCCTCACCCATTACAAAGCCGCTTCTGTTCTTGTCAAACGGAAGTGAGCACTTTGCCGGATCATCTACTGTAGAAAGCGCTGTAAGTGCTGTAAATCCTGCGATTCCGATAGGACATACACTGCCCTCTGTACCACCGGCTACCATCACGTCAGCCTCACCGTACTGGATGCTTCTGTATGCCTCACCGATTGTGTTTGTTCCTGTAGCACAGGCTGTTACATCATTGATACTCTTTCCCTTGAGACCGAACTGGATAGAAACATTTCCTGCTGCCATGTTACAGATCATAAGCGGAACAAGCAGAGGATTGACTCTGTTTGGTCCCTTTTCATAAAGCTTTTGTGTCTCGCGCTCCATAGCCTGAAGACTTCCGATACCTGAACCGATGGCACATCCAACCATGTATGGATCTTCCTTTTCGATATCAAGTCCGCTGTCATCAATTGCCTGCTTTGCTGCAGCCACAGCGTACTGTGAGAATGGTTCCATTCTCTTTGCAGCCTTTCTGTCCATAAAATCCTGTGGGTTAAAGTCCTTAAGCTCTGCTGCAATGTGACATTTATAATCTGTTGTGTCAAATTTTGTGATATGGTCAAAGCCGATTTTTCCGGCCTTTACCGATGTCCAGAAATCGTCCACATTATTTCCGATTGGTGTTACTGCTCCAAGTCCTGTTACAACTACTCTTCTACTCATATTGCCATTCCTCCGTCAACAGACAGCACCTGGCCTGTGATGTAGCCTGCTGCATCTGATGCTAAAAATAATACTGCGTTTGCGATATCCTTTGTGTTTCCCGGTCTGCCAAGCGGAATCTGTGATAAAAGATTCTCCTTTGCCGCATCGGCAAGCACATCTGTCATCTCTGTCTCTACAAAGCCCGGTGCCACTGCGTTTGCTGTGATTCCCCGGCTGGCAAGCTCTCTGGATACAGCCTTTGTGAGTCCTATAACTCCTGCCTTGCTGGCGCTGTAGTTGGCCTGTCCTGCATTTCCGAGTATGCCGGAAACTGATGAAATATTGATAATCCTTCCTGATTTCTGCTTCAAGAAATAGCGTGACATATGACGGATTGTGTTGAACGCACCCTTAAGGTTTGTGTCGAGCACTGCGTCATAGTCTGCCTCGCTCATCTTCATGATGAGACCGTCTCTTGTGATTCCTGCGTTGTTTACGAGGATATCTATGTGCTTGTACTCCTTGATGAGCGCTGTTATCATATTCTGGCACTCGTCAAAATCAGATACATTGCACTGATAAGAAACTGCATCACCGCCTGCTGCCTTTATCTCTGCAACAACGGCATCTGCCTTTTCCTTTGAACCATTATAATTTACTATTACAAAGGCGTGTGCTGCGGCAAGTGTAAGAGCTATCTGTCTTCCAATTCCGCGGCTTGCGCCTGTAACCAGGGCATTTTTACCTGTTAACATACTTTTCAAAATCCTCCAGTTTATCTATGTTTACGACTTTTACGTCTCTATTTATCTTTCTCATAAATCCGCTGAGTGAGCGTCCCGGTCCGATTTCCACGAACTCATCTGCACCGTCTGCGATAAGACGCTCGATGGTCTGCTGCCAGCGCACTGACGATGAAACCTGCTTTGTCAGATAATCCTTGACATCTGCCGGTGACTTCACATAGTCTGCTGTGACGTTTGTGATATATGGCACCTTGATATCGTGGATTTCTACACTCTCAAGTACATCTGCGAGCTTTTCTCCTGCGCCCTTAAGCATTGCTGAGTGGAAAGGTCCGCTGACCTTGAGTGGTACGCATCTCTTGGCGCCAGCCTCGCTGCATGCTGCTGCGGCGGCATCTACTGCTGCCTTTTCTCCTGTGATAACAATCTGTCCCGGGCAGTTATAGTTGGCTACCGATACCACTGAATTTGTCTCATCTGCTGTCTTTGTGCAGATATCCTCAATGACCTGCGGATCAAGTCCTAAAACCGCTGTCATGGCTCCACCTGTAGGAACTGCCTCCTGCATGTAGATTCCTCTTTTTCTGACAACTGCAAATGCATCTGCCATAGTCATGGCTCCTGATGCGATGAGAGCACCATATTCCCCAAGGCTTAAGCCCGCTGTGACATCAGGTGTGACACCTTTGTCAATGATTGCCTGATATATAGCTGCCTCAACTGCAAGCATACATATCTGTGTGTACTCTGTAATATTCAGCTTGTCATTTTCCTCAAAGCAAAGTGCCGGAATATCCAAGCCTGTCTGTTCACTGGCAAGGTCGATTACAGCCTTTGCATTTGGCATTGTATCGTAAAACTCCTTACCCATTCCTATATACTGTGAGCCCTGTCCGGGAAACATAAATACTCTCTTACCCATTTTCGGTTTCTCCTTATTTCTGACAGGATACCGTAAGCCGCTCTTTTCAGGCGGCCCGGTATCCTTAAATTTGCATGTAAAAGTGAATACTGTCTATTTGTTCAGTCCCACTACATCCTCAATGATTTCTTTGCAGGTTTCCTCTTTCTTTACGAGGCCTGCGCTCTGACCTGCCATGACGCTGCCATATACGGTATCTCCGTCTACAACGGCTTTTCTGAGTGCGCCAAGTGTCATTTTTTCGAGCTCTTCAAATGGAGCTCCTTCCTTTTCCAGCTTGAGATATTGTCTGGTCATCTTGTTTCTGAGTACTCTGATTGGATGGCCTGTGCTCATTCCTGTAACCTCGGAATCTATATCCTTGGCCTTAATGACCTTCTGCTTATAGTTTTCATGTACTATCGATTCTTTTGCGGTGACAAAGCGTGTGCCCATCTGGACTGCCTCTGCACCGAGTGCAAATGCTGCATTGAAGCCTCTGTTGTCTGCAATTCCGCCTGCTGCGATAACAGGAATGCTCACTGCATCAACAACCTGTGGCACAAGTGTCATGGTAGTCTGTGCTCCGATATGTCCGCCCGACTCCATTCCCTCTGCGATTACTGCACTTGCCCCTCCTCTCTCCATGAGCTTTGCGAGTGCTACGCTTGCAACTACAGGGATTACGATGACGCCTGCTTCTTTCCACATGTCCATATACTTTGCAGGATTTCCTGCGCCGGTGGTGACTACCTTTACCTTTTCCTCGGCGATGATTTTTGCTATCTCATCAGCCTCCGGATTCATAAGCATGAGGTTGACTCCGAACGGCTTATCGGTCTCCTTCTTTGCAGCGACTATCTGCTCCTTTACCCATGAAGCCGGGGCTCCGCCTGCTCCGATGATGCCAAGTCCGCCTGCATTGGACACAGCGCTGGCAAGCTCATGGGTTGCTACCCATGCCATGCCACCCTGAATGACCGGATATTTGATTCCAAGAAGCTTTGTTATTCTTGTCTCCATGTCTTTTAAGCCTCTACACCTTTGTTCTTAAGATACTCAATGATGTCGTTTACTGTTGCGATTTTCTCTAAATCCTCTGAAGGGATTTCTACTCCGTACTCCTCCTCGAGTGCCATTACAAGCTCGAAAAGATCTAATGAATCTGCCTCAAGATCCTCCTTGAAGTTTGACTCTAATTTGATATCATCCTCGTCAATTCCTAACTGATCTGCTACGATTTCCTTGATTTTCTCCAACATATTTCTGTTCTCCTTTTTCTGTGTTTATTTTCGGTATTGTGTGCTGGTACGTTTGCACTAGTTTGTTTATCAAATATTTTCCTAATCAAATCATTTGATAGTGAAAGTATATCACATTTTAAATAGTTGTCAAGTCAAAGTATTTTTATTTTTCATTTTTATGGTACGGGACTTGTGGGGGTGGGTGAGGGACAGTGGCACAGCTTACAATGGTTTACGCTGCGCTGCTAAGATACTGTACGAATTATGCTTATAGTTTCTTGTAGCTGGACGAAACCGGCTTTTATGCACCGTCCATGGCGCATAACGCCTTGCCCCACCGTCCATGGTGGGGCATTTCTGTATTTCAAAGCATAATTCTACATTATCTAAGCAGCTTCGCTATTCAACCGTTGTAAGCTGTGCCACTGTCCCTCACCCACCCCCGCAAGTCCCTCACACCGTGACAATGATATACAATAAAAAACAGACTGTAATTTTGAGTGGTCAGCTCAATTTTACAGTCTGCTCTATATATTAATCTCTCAAACACCCAACCGGCACAACCCGAACTCCTGACTCCGTGGTATATGCCATGGTTGCATTTGCACAAATCACAATCAGTGCCGTTGGTTCTTTATATACATCACGTGGATGTTTTTCTTTTTCCAATGCTTTCTCATTATATTTTATGATAATATCCTTGAATCGCAGCAAGGATTTTTCCGCTTCCGGAATCTTGTTCACTCCGGTTTTTATTTCAATAAGCGCATAACGGCCGTCCTCCAACTGATAGACTGCATCTGCTTCTACGCCCATATCATCTGTATAATGCATCACTCTGGCATTGTGCTTTTCAGCAAATACAAGTAAATCTCTAAGTACCATATTTTCAAATACATGCCCAAATAGATCCAAATCGTTGATAAAATAGTCAGGATTAACACCAAGCGCAGCCAATCCTATAGAGGGATCAACAAATATATGCTTTTTGGCAGCTCTGATAGCTGTTTTTGAGCGCAAATGCGGTGTCCAGGCATCTATATCCTTTACAACATACAATAACTCCAAAGCATCAATATATGAAGAAAGCGTTACATCTGTAACATTCTGTGTGGCTTTTACATCTGAAAATATATTCTTGCGTTTTGCTGTAGTAGCCATATTTCTGGCATACGACCAAAGCAGCGTCCTTGCCCATTCCGGATTTCTGTTTACTCCATCAATAGCTGATATGTCCTTCTGATAAATCTGCCTATAATAATCCTTAGCTATTTCAAGCTTTGCACTGTCCTTTGAAAGTGCCATGCACCTCGGCCATCCACCTCTACAGACGGCAAAAAACAAATCCTCAAGCTTTATATCTGTGGTAAGTCCATCAATATCATATGCTTCATCTTGTAATAATTTAAACAACGATATGCTTCCGTTTGATTCTCCTGTCTCAAACAAAGTCATAGGGTACATCGTAACCTCTGTTATTCGTCCTGTGCCTGTATGAGGTGTATTAATCTTCTTACTTGATGAGCCTGTCAGATAAAACTCTCCTACACTCTCCGGATTGTCATCGCACGCTTTTCTTATTGTTCCCCATATCTTAGGGGCATCCTGCCACTCGTCAAACAGTATTGGCTTAGGATTCTTTAAAAAGAGCTTAGGTGCAGTTTCTGCTACTGCAAGATACCCCCCTCTCTTATCTTCATCCTGAAATTCAATAACAGTTTTACATCGTTCTCTTGCTGTTCTTGTCTTTCCACATCCCTTTGGTCCTGTGATGCTCACTGCATTAAATGCCTCTGTTTTTCTATCTATCACATCGTCAACAATTCTGCTTATATATTCCATAAATATCTGCTCCCTTCATGGTTATTATACCATTTAATTCACAGATTATACAAGGCTATTTTATGTTTTTCGAGTGTTTTATTTTATATTTTTCTAATGTTTTATTTTATATTTTTCGAGTATTTTATTTTATATTTTTCGAGTGTTTTGTTTTGCTTTTTTCGAATAATAAAAGAGCATGACAAGTATTTCTACCTATTCTGCTCTTTTTACATATTCTAATTATTTAGATATAGATTATCTACCGACTGTTCGCCATCTGCTTCACATAGTCGAGTGCCTTCTTAACCGGTGGAATTGATATCACTATGATTGTGATAATTCCTTCTACTGCAAGATATGAGCCGTTGTAGGTCACTGAATATATGAGCGCATCTATCGTCTTGTTTCCTATCGTGACAGGTGCGTATGCTGCAAAGAACACAACTCCCGACAGCACTGCAAAGAAAAATCTACCTATGACTGCCACTATGTACCCCTTGACAAGTCCATATTTCTTGTTGGCAAACACTCCAGCGAGTCCGAGCGCTCCAAATGCGAATATGTAATCTACAAGCATCTGCGGAAGGCTCACTATATATGGATTGGTCACAAGCTGAAGTATGCCGTATGCCACTGCTGCCGTAAGTCCAGACCCCACTCCGTACCAGTATCCGATTAATACGATAAACAACATTGAAAGCAGTGTCACAGAGCCTCCCATCGGAAGGCTGAAAAGCTTGATAAATGATGTAACTGTCGCAAGTGCTATGGCCATCGCCGAAAATACAAGCTGCTTTGCCCCTATTCTTTTGTTCTTGCCAAATATGGCACAGCCGGCTAACAGTATTGCGATCATGATGATTACGAGTGCTGTAAAGCCAGCCAGTGTTAGGTTGTATACTCCGTCTGTTTTACTGTAAGTTACAAATAATGACATTTTTTATCTTCTTTCCATTTAAATTAAAGTACGTCAGCATGTGCAAATTTATCAATTTAATATACATAATATGACTTTTGAAGTTTTAAAATTATTTGTTGCACTAAGGTCTGGAAAAATCTACTGGGCTGCACCTCCGTTGGTGTTACCGCTGTCAGCTCCACCTCCGGTCTGATTTCCGTTAGAACCATTTTGATTTCCTCCATTTGTATTATCATTTTGGTCCTTATTCGGATCCCCCACAGGAGTCTGATTCGGTGTTTTATTTTCTGCATCCGGTGTAGGTACAGTCTGGTCTGTAGGATTATTCTGGGTCTGATCAGTCGTGGTTCCAGCATCCGGTGTGGTCACAGTCTGATCTGTAGGATTATTCTGGGTCTGATCAGTCGTGGTTCCAGCATCCGGTGTGGTCACAGTCTGATCTGTAGGATTATTCTGGGTCTGATCATCTGCAGGTGTGTCCTGAACCTCCTGGCTTTCCTGATTGTCCTGACTTTCATCTGACATATGCTCATATGGCAGGAAATTGAGAGGTGTCAGATCTGAATGTATCTGATCCATATATGTCTTCCAGATTTCTGCCGGGTATGAACTTCCTGTCAAACCATTTATAGTCTCCGGCATATCACAGCCAACCCATACACAGGTCGTATAATATCTGGTAAATCCACAGAACCATCCGTCCTTTTTACCGTTTGTAGTTCCGGTTTTTCCGGCACTCGGCATACCATTATCCAGCTTCGCCTTGCGACCGGTTCCCTCTGTCATAACACCGGTCATGACGTCTGTCATCGTTCTTGCGGCATTCTCTGAGTAAATTACTGCATCCTTCTGTGATGAGGTATATATAATGTTGTTGTCTGAATCCACAATAGATGTAACACAGGTCGGATTCCTGTACATTCCGTCATTCTCAAGGGTAGCATAGGCTGATGCCATCTCAAGCGGTGATACACCTGTGGTAAATCCACCTAATGCTGTCGCTGTAACATAATCATCCTTGACAATATTTGTAAAATTCATGTCCTTAAGATACTGTAAGCCAACCTTAGGTGTCAGTTCATCATAAAGCTGCCATGCCACAGTATTCAATGATTTTTCTACCGCGAATCTGATTGTTACATCACCATAATAGCTGTCACCGGCATTAGACGGTCCACCATCAAACTTATGGTCATTTACTATTGTGTCCGGTGTCTTGCCACGCTCAAACGATGGCGTATACACGATGAGTGGCTTAATAGAGCTTCCCGGCTGACGGTGACTCTGGAAAGCACGATTCAGCGTATGATTGGTCGCGTCCTGACTTCGTCCACCAACTATTGCAACAACATAGCCTGTCGCATTATCAATACAGGTTGCTGCACTTTGAAGCTTAAATGTACCATCATCAGTGGTATCTGTGAAGTCCAATAATGTCAGGTCGATTGAATCCTGAAGCTGCTGCTGTTTGGTCAGGTCTATCGATGTATAAATCTTATAGCCTTCCGAATACAGCTTTTTCTGGCAATACGAATACATCTCATCATACGATGCATCATATTCCTTTTCTTCCTCGTCCGAATCAAAGTAATACTTGAACTTGAAGCCCTCATTTTCCATGAGCGCTCTCGTAGCACAGTAATATGCATAGGTATCCACGTAGTTATACTTGACCGTATCTTCCTTCTCAGGCATATTGAGGGTAATCTCCTCGTTTATGGCAGACTCATATTCCTGTTGTGTGATTTTGCCGTCTTCCCTTAGGTTTTTCAATATGAGATTGCGACGCGTCAGTGTATGATCCTTATTATTTATCGGGTCATAGTACGTCGGCCTGTTCGGAATCGCACACAAAAAGGCCGTCTGCGACATATCAAGATCCGAAAGCTCACAGTTGAAATAGCCATGGCACGCTGCCTGAATACCATAATATCCATTCATGAAATTGACGTTATTCAGGTAGAACTCCATAATATCGTTCTTGGAATATTTCTTTTCCAGCTCCATCGCTATGAACATTTCCTTGACTTTTCGCTGCCAGTTCTTGTTCGTATCCAGGTAAATATTTCGGGCGAGCTGCATCGTGATGGTACTGCCACCCTGGGTAATTCTCTTGTTCTTTATGATGGACTTTGCGGCACGCACTATTGCCTTTAAATCCACACCATTGTGCTTATAGAACTTCTTGTCCTCGATGCTGACCATACAGTTTACGAAGTTCTGTGGGATATCAGCATACTTTACATAGTCAGCCTTTTTGGTAGTGGCTGTCTCGGATATCTCATCACCGTTTGTATCGTAGAGTGTACTCGTCCTCGCCGGTAAAAATGTGTTTTTGTCAGATTTCTGCACGAGCTCTACTGCCTCTGAGTGAAGCTTCGCCACCTTGTCTGCATATCCTCCAAAGTAGTAAAAGCATAATCCACCAAGTATCAGTACCATCAAAAAAATCTGAAGCTTTATGAAAAACCAGAAAACGCGATGCTGCTTTTTCTTCTTTTTCTTTTTCTGTTTTGCCATTTCTATATGTTACCTCCAAACTATCGGTATACCATTGTATATCGGCATACTTTATAGATAATTGACAACTATTACAAATATGTACTGTCTATTATACTACAATGCCTCTACATCAGATAATTAATAATTGCTTAATTTTCAATATACCTTTATAGCACAAAAGGAAGCTAATTGCTCCCTTTATCAAGCTATTTTACATCTTTACTGCTATTGTAGTCAAGTAAATAGTTTTTTAGAATGCTTTTCGTGGTCTCTAGCCGAGCTGTCCGGACAGAAATTCTGCTGCTGCACTCACCAGCTTTTCGGCAATATCAGGCTTATCGGCTTTTTCATCGTAAGCACACAGTATAACGGCTCCCGCACTGTCACCATCATGCACTATTGCAGCTATCACCTGGGCCTCACAGTCTGCTTTATCGTCCTTTACCACAGGTATCAGGTTATCGTCTTTTTTACTGTACAATACACTTTTTCTCTTATCAATAATGTCTTCAAGCTCTTTTGACGGAGCCCTGCCTATATATTTTTTGTGGTTTTTCCCGGCTGCCGCTATTATCTCATCCCGGTCTGCCACACATACCATGGCTCCTGTTACCTTTGACAGGCTCTGTGCATATGCCTGTGATATATTCTTCAGGCTTCCCACCTGCGAATATTTCTTTAGCACTATCGTCTCGTCCGCATCCATATATATTTCCAGTGGGCTTCCCTCTTTTATATGCAGCATCCTGCGAAGCTCCTTCGGTATGACTATTCTGCCGAGTGAGTCTACTCTTCTGGTCAATCCTGTGATTTTCACTTTATTGTCCTCCGGTTACTTTTTTGCATTTGCATTCATGCTTTGGAGGTAGTATATGGGAATTTGAACAAAATATACATTCGGTATGCACTGACACAGTGCTCTTTCATAATAGCTTTTATAATGTCACAGTATGTTTTGAATTTGATAAGTTATCTACATCCATCAGCTCACGCTCATCTGCGATATCCACATATACACAGTCATACTTCTTTGCCACACTTCTGCCACCCTTATCACCCTCCAGTGATAAAAGCTGCGGGATAAGCGATGAATGAAATACACATGGATTGCCTACAGTGTTTCCACAGCGAAGCGAAAATACTAATCGCTTATTCCCTTTATTTTCAAGTGCTTTGTCTATTAATTTAATCATGCTTTGACTTTTTAAATATGGCTGGTCAGCTACTGCAAACATGTAATAGTCCTCTGTTTCGACTGTATTATGTAACGAGCCACTGTTTTTTTCCGGCTTTTTCTGCCACACACTGCTTTGCCACATATGCATACCGGTCTTTTTCTGCTCCTGCCCCGCCATACAATATCCATCTTTTATTATTTTATCCCTTAACGCAAAAAAATCGCAGGATAGATCAGTGTCAGCTTCGACATACATGTGCGTTGTTGTTGTGACAAGCACACCTTTTCCACTCCTGTGATATTCCCTTGCAAGCTTATGAACGAGTGTGGTCTTGCCACCTGCGCCTACTATTGAAATCACTTTTTCCATATATTTCCATACTTTCCCACAAACAATAAAGCCGCCGGTGTACTTAATGCACCGGACGGCTTCAAAATCCTAAGCGTTAGTCATCCACACGCTTCACATCGTCTTTCTCGTCCATATCCCACATATATGGCGCGTTCTTTGACTTCTTCGGCAAAATAATATTGAGAAGAATAGCGCAAAGTGAGCAAGGCACGATACCTGAACCGCCAAATATAAGCTGTACATAGTATGGCAGATGTGATGTAGCACCGGTTGTAGCGCCAAGTCCGTAGCCTAAACCGATTGCAACTGAGATAATTGTAATCTCACGGCTGCCGATTGGCTCCTTTGTGATGAGCTCAATTCCCGAAATCAGGATAGAGGCAAACATCATAACAGCAGCTCCACCGAGCACTGACTGAGGCATGATTGACATGAGAGCTCCAATCTTTGAGCAGAAGCCGCAAATAACGAGGAATATAGCTCCCATTGAAATAGCAAATCTATTGACAACCTTTGTCATTGAAACAAGACCTACATTCTGTGAGAATGAGGTATTTGGCAGTACTCCGAAAAGCGCTGCAAATGATGAACCAATACCATCACAGATAACACCACCTGAAAGCTCTGAATCTGTAGCCTCTCTGTCCATTCCGCCCTCCACACAGGCTGAGATATCGCCAACTGTCTCGATTGCAGTAACGATAAACATGATGCCGATTGGGATGATTGCATTGGCATGGAAGGAAATTCCCACATCTGACAGCAATAGGGCACCCCATAACCGGTATGCCCTATCTATTACAAACGATATAACTATTCAGAATAATCTAAATTTATTCAACCCTAAGCAGCTCGCAGTTTCCCTGCATATCCTTCCAGAAATCCTTTATAGGTGTGCCGCGAAACTGATTGACTATGCTGCAGTTCATTGCACCGTGTCCCACGACAAGCACATTTTTGCCTGCATCAAGCTGCGGTCTCAGCACCTGCTCTATAAACTCGCCTGTTCTGTGATATAGCTCCTCAAAGCTCTCTGCGCCGTCCTTTGCCACATATTTTTCCGGCTCCTCAAAGAGCAGGTAGACAGGGCATTCGGGCTTTTGCCTAATGTTCTTCACTCCCTCATAATCACCGAAGCACATCTCGTGAAGCCTGTTGTCAGTGATAATCTCTACTGCAGGGTTTCTGTCTGCAAGAAAAATCCTTGCCGTCTCCTGTGCTCTCTTAAGTGGGGAGCAGTAGCATATGTCAAAGTCTATATCCTTATATTTTTCTGCGGCATCGTAAGCCATCTGCCTGCCGGTTTCGTTGAGTGGGATATCCACCTCCCCCTGCAGTCTGTGCTCCTCATTCCAATCTGTTCTTCCATGTCGCAAAATATAAAACATAATTAATCCTCGATTTCTCCATTTCTATGTCGCTCGAAGAAATGCTTTGTCTCCTTAACAACAACACCACTAAGAGCAAACAGCGCTATCATATTTGGCAGAGCCATGAGACCGTTGAAGATATCAGCGATAGTCCACACCGCACTTACAGTCATATAAGGTCCGATGAAAACTGCAAGTATATATATCCAGCGATAAACCTTTACATATTTCATCCTTCCGCCACTCAAATACTCTAAGCACCGCTCACTATAATAATCCCAACCGAGTATAGTTGTAAAGGCAAAAAATACAAGACAC
Organism: Agathobacter sp. LCP21S3_B2; assembly: GCF_052118705.1. NCBI lineage: Bacteria > Bacillati > Bacillota > Clostridia > Lachnospirales > Lachnospiraceae > Agathobacter > Agathobacter sp. LCP21S3_B2. The sequence continues at coordinate 49,294 of NZ_JBQKGQ010000014.1, forward strand.
AGCATAAGTACAAATGCTGATAACTCTTTCGGTAAAGGAAGACCATTCTGGAATGCGTATGTAGTAACCTGCACGCCCTCGAGTCCGTCAACCTGCCATGCGCCTGTGAGCACGATGGAAAGTCCTGTAAGTGTACATATAACTATTGTATCAATGAAGGTTCCTGTCATGCTGACAAGTCCCTGACGTACAGGCTCCTTTGTCTTGGCTGCTGCCGCTGCAATCGGGGCACTACCAAGTCCTGCCTCGTTTGAAAAGATTCCTCTGGCAACACCCTTTTGCATTGCAACAAGAAAGCTTCCCACGGCACCGCCTGTTATGGCCTTCGGAGAAAACGCTGCCTTTACTATTGTAGCAAACGCTGCCGGAACCGCTGTGATATTGCATACCACAAGCACGAGCACAAATACAATATATATAACAGCCATGAAAGGAACTATTATCTGGCTGACACTTGCAATACGCTTTACTCCGCCGATAAGCACTGCTGCCACGCAGAATGCCAGTACAAGCGAAGCAATGACAACTGACCATGAATACTCACCAAGGAACGGTAAAACCTTTACTGTATGCTGGTTTTTAGGGTCAAAAAAGTTGTTTACAGCACTTGATATTCCGTTTACCTGGCTGAATGTTCCTATTCCGAAAAGTCCAACGCATACGCCGAAAAATGCAAATATCTTTGCAAGCCATTTCCATTTTGCACCCATTCCCTGCTCTATGTAGTAGAATGGTCCGCCGAGACTATGTCCGTCCTTGCCGATGACACGATATTTTACAGCCAAAAGTCCCTCTGAATACTTTGTTGCCATACCAAAGAAGGCTGCAAGCACCATCCAGAAAAGTGCTCCCGGTCCTCCTGCACCGACTGCAGTTGCTACACCGACTATGTTACCGGTTCCGATTGTTGCGCTAAGCGCGGTACAGAGTGCGCCAAAGCTCGTAATCTCGCCATCGCCGCCCTCTTCATTTTTGACCATCCACTTTAGTGCCAGAGGAAGCTTTCTTATCTGAAGAAGCCCCAGACGAACTGTGAGCATTATACCTCCTGCCATGATGAGCACCATGAGCGGCACTCCCCAGACGAAATTGTCCACTGCACTAAGAAAATTGTTGATTGTGTTCCACATTGAAATACTCCTGCCTCTCTTTTTTATCTAAACACAAGGTCTTTGTGTTTTGAGCAAATACTATTGATATATATAATTTCATCCGGAAACAATTGAAAAAGCAGGCTTAGCAGCACTTACGTGAATTGAAATAAAAAACCCCATATACGCTGCATATACAGTCTGATACATGGGATTAAGAAGATTATCTTAAGAATATCTGTCCAATATCTTCTCCGTCCTGTTGCCTGAGAGATTCGTACGAGAAGCAGCCTGTGCCATGATATATTCATAATCACTGCACTCCTGCTGCTTCCTATTCGTACGTTGCACCTTCGGCCCCCGCCAAGCGGGTGTCTCCAGAGAGTCGATCCATTTACAGTTGCACCGCCTGCTGCGGCACCTGAGAGTTTTACTCCTTCGGTAGGCTTTGATAAGGTAAAATAGCTGCCGTTTTCCTGCAAACTTCATCTCGAAATTGTTTATTTTAAATTTATTGTTTTTATTAATCGTTAAGGATTATATGACATATATACGATTTAATCAATAGCACAAATGTACTAAACTGTCTCAACCTTAATCACATTGGTGTTGCCTGTCTTACCATTGATGAGACCTCCTGTGAGCACTATATGATCACCCTTTTTGAGCTTCATGACACTCTTTGCCTCGTTCATCGCATTGTAGAACATAACCTCCATTGAGTTGTATTCCTCACACAGAACCGGCTTTACACCCCAGCTCAGGTTCAGCTTGCGCCATGCCTTTTCAGAGGTTGTCATGCCTATTATATCAACAGGGCAGCGGAAACGGCTGACCATGCGCACTGTACGTCCTGTCAGTGAGCTGACTACGATACATTTCGCATCCACATCTATTGCCATTGCACATGTAGCATGTGAAATAGCGTCAACTATGCTTTTTGTCTGGAAATCCGCATTGGCAAATCTCTTGCTGTAGTTTATCTGCTTTTCTGTATACTCTGCTGTCTCTGCCATATTTTTTACAGCCTCTACAGGATATTTACCTGCTGCAGACTCTCCCGAAAGCATGATAGCTGATGAGCCGTCGTATACAGCATTGGCTACATCCGAAAGTTCAGCTCTTGTAGGACGCGGATTGTAAATCATGGACTCAAGCATCTCTGTTGCTGTGATTACGCGTGTACCAAGCATACGGCACTTGTTGATAAGATACTTCTGTATTGCCGGTACCTCAACGCCCGGAATCTCAACACCGAGATCTCCTCTTGCTATCATGATTCCGTTTGCTATCTCACAGATTTCCTCCACATGATCTACACCTGAACGGTTCTCAATCTTTGCGATGATTTCAATGTCCTCTCCACCATTTTCGTCCAAAAAGCTTCTCAGATCAGCTACATCCTGCTTTGTAGAAACAAATGATGCAGCAACATAATCCACCTCGTTTTTTATACCAAAAAGCAGATCGTCCTTGTCCTGCTTGCTTAAATATGCATGCTTCATGACCTTGTTCGGGAAGTTCATGCTCTTTCTGTCTGAAAGTGTACCGCCTGCGATAACATCACAGATTGCATCGTTTCCTTTAAGCTCTCTGACCTGTAGAATGATGATTCCGTTCGCAACAAGCACACGGTCACCAACCTTTAAATCCTTGATCAGATTCTCATAGTTTACTGATACTCTCTCCTGATTTCCTACAATATCGTCAGTGGTAAGTGTGAAAGTATCTCCATCCTTGAGCTCTATTTTGCCATTCTCAAAGGTCTTAATACGATACTCAGGTCCCTTTGTGTCAAGCATGATTGCGATTGGCATATGAAGCTTCTGTCTTACCTTCTTGATTAAATCTATTTTGCCCTGATGCTCCTCATGTGAGCCATGAGAAAAATTCAATCTGGCAACATCCATACCTGCCTTTATCATCCTGGTGAGGACATCCTCATGTTCACTGGCCGGTCCAATAGTACAGATAATTTTTGTTTTACGCATTAATATTCCTCCTGATGCTGATCACCCTATCAGCTTTTCTTTTAAAATATAATCTCACCCGAAGTCATTATATGACAGTTTTCTTCAACAATAAAGTAAAAATATATTTTTTCAATTATTTAAAAATTCATATGCTCCACATACATTTCATCGAAATGCGGATACGATGCCAGCTCGATGTAGCGCATGTTCCCGCTTATCTCCAGTGCTCTTTCCCAGGCTTCCTGCGATAAAGCTGCCGAAACAGCTCCGTTTCCTGCCGCATTTCCCACTTCTTTTGCCTTGTCCAAAAGTTCCTGTGGAAACAATCCTATTGCCGCCGCACTTGCTTTGTCAATGTAGTTTCCAAAGCCTCCCGCAAATGTAAGTATATCCACATCACAGGGCTTACAGCCATATTCCTTAAACAATACTTCTATTCCGGCGGCTATCGCGCCCTTCGCAAGCTGCAGCTTCCTGATATCATCCTGCGTAATGTAGACTCCCGGTGCAATATGAACGGCGAGAGATGACTCCGTGCTCTGTGCAGTCTCCTCCGCTTCCACCTCAAACACATACGACCTAAACAGTATAGGAAGCTCCTGTCCGCTTAAAATCGTGCCGTTTTCATCTATGATTCCGGCTTTCAGAAGAACGGCAAGCGCATCAATAAGCCCCGAACCGCACAGTCCCACAGGTCTGTCATTTCCGATAACCGAATACTTAATTCTGCGCCCTTCCAGCCATACCTTATCCACGGCTCCCTTAGACGCCGGCATACCCAGCTCAATCTGCGCACCCTCAAAAGCCGGTCCTGCCGCGGTGGCACAGCACACATATCTGTCGCCTTTTCCAAGCGCCATCTCACCGTTTGTTCCGATATCCAGATAGAGTGTCAGCTCATTGCAGTTGACTGTCTCCATCATACCCGCTGTAATATCTCCGCCTACAAAGCCTGACACAGCCGGAAATATAATCATGGTTTGACAATTCTCAAGTCCTATATCCAAAGGATTAAACTCCCTGCCAAAATATTCATCCGGCATAAACGGTGCCTTGCCAAGCTTTTCCGGTGAAATTCCCATAAGCAGATGGCACATAACCGTGTTTCCGGCAACTGAAAACCGGCTTACTTTAGTTCTGCCACATTCCATGAGCATTTCTGATATCCAGCCGTTAAGCAGGGACACTATCTGTGTCTGCATCATCTGCAGGCCGCCATTCGCTTTATCGTTATCATCCGCCCTCGCTGCCGCATCAATTCTGGAAAGTACATCTGCTCCAAAGCTGCGCTGTGGATTGGCACCGCTTCTGGTTGAGATAATCTGCCCTGTCTCTTTATCAATCAAGTAACAGACTACTGTTGTGGTTCCGATATCACAGGCCGCCAGAGTGTCTTCATTTGATTCGACTTTTTCAGATTCATTTGCGGTCTCTTCCTTCAAGACAACATTCCTATTCACATGCTCATTTACATGCTCATTAAATTTTTCCGATACATTTCCTCCATTTGTCAGAACAACCATGCTGTCTTCTTTATCTATCGAATTCACCGCATTTGACGCGGTCTGTATGTCCTGTCCGACTGTGCCGGCTCCGGTGCTTTCTTTTCTCCCTACAATAATTTCCATACCGTCACAAATCTTCGTCTGACAGGCCAACACATCCTTATAGTATGGTTTTGTCACCGTCACCTTGCACTTGCCGCAGGTGCCTTTTCCACCGCACGGTGTTTCTATCCCTGCAATGCCGTGACTGCGGCAGTATTCAAGAATAGTGGTTTTGTCTGTTGTTTTGCTATCTGTGTTAAGATTTATGGTAATTCGCTGCTGCATATATTTTACCTCATTTGACATTGTACTATTATGGCTTTTTTCTTTGATTGTATGATACCACATTTATATATACTTTTGTAAACAAAGCACGAGTATCGTGCGGTTTTGCGAATGTGCGTGTGGTGATTCTGAATAGTTACTTTTAACATAAAAACCCGGACAAACGTCCGGGTCTTTATTGATCCATATATACTATGCCGTATTAAACTATTGTCGTCTAAGCTATGCCATCTAATCCATGTTATCTAATCCATGTTATCTAATCCATGCCACCTGAATTATTCTATCTGGTAAGTGCTGCAACAAGCTCATCCATCTGCTTTTCAGATGCCTCATTGAGAGTAGATTTAATTGTAACAACCGGCTCAACACACTCAATATTCTTGAAGCCCTCAACAATAGCCTTCATCTGGCGTGCTGCTGTAGGAGCCCATGAACCGTTTTCCACGAAGGCAATCTTACGATTCTGATAAGCCTTCGCCTTGAGATGATGTAAGAAATCCTCCATTGGCGGGAAAATGCCTCCATCATATGTGCATGCGCAGAGCACAAGTCTGTCGTATCTGAACGCATCCTCAACAGCCTCTGCCATATCATCCCTGCAAAGGTCTGTAAATGCAACCTTTACGCCTGTAGCCTTGAGCTTTTCTGCTAAAAGCTCTGCTGCCTTCTTTGTATTGCCGTGAATAGAAGCACATGCCACAAGAATTCCCTCATCCTCAGGCTGATAGCTGCTCCATGTATTGTATTTATCTATGTAGAAGCCAAGGTTCTCTGTGAGAATCGGTCCGTGAAGAGGACAAATCTTCTCAATATCAAGTCCTGCTGCCTTTTTGAGAACTGCCTGTACCTGAGCACCATACTTTCCAACAATATTGAAGTAATAACGTCTTGCCTCACATGTCCAATCCTCATCAGTATCGAGCGCACCAAACTTACCAAAGCCGTCTGCTGAGAAAAGCACCTTGTCTGTTGACTCGTACTCCATCATAACCTCCGGCCAGTGAACCATAGGAGCCATGACGAATGTAAGCTCATGCTTTCCAAGAGAAAGCTTATCTCCCTCTGCCACTACAACCTTTCTGTCCGTTAAGTCTATATCGAAAAACTGTCCCATCATGTTAAAGGTCTTTGCATTACCTACAATCTGCATATCAGGATATGCCTCTGCAACCTTCTGGATATTGGAAGCATGGTCCGGCTCCAAATGGGAAACAACGAGATAATCCGGCTTTCTGTCTCCGAGCGCCTCTCTCAAATTGGCAAACCACTTATCCGTAACTCTTGCATCTGCTGTATCCATGATTGCAATTTTGTCATCCATAATCACATATGAGTTGTATGAAACACCGTTTGGAACAACATACTGGCTCTCAAATAAATCAATGTCCTTGTCGTCCACACCGATGTAAATAATGCTGTCTGTAATCTTCTTGTCCATGATAGGTACCTCCTGCTAATAATCTCTACTTAAATTAGTAATTATTACTATTTTTGATTAGATTATATGACAAAAGTATCATCCGGTCAACCTGATAAATTGTATTTTTTTGTATTTTTTTGGTACATTCCTTGTTACATGCCTTGTTGTATTTCCTGCATTAGTCACTATAATGGTCTGACTAACGCCACATATTCGTTTAGCTTCGCTCTTATCTCTTTAAACTGTTTTCCTGTAATCTCATTATCCGACTCAAATGCCATCATTTTGTCAAGATATCCTCTCTCCTTTGCTATCTGAAGGCTGATAGGATAAACCAGCTCAAATGTCAGTGCAATATGCCCTGCCACATGGTCTACCGCGGTCTTTTTACAGGAACGAAGTACCGCATGCCTCTCATCAAAGGCTGCCATAACCTCTGGACTCACCTGCGAGTTTTTCAGTTCCTCCGTTGTCACATTATATATATCCTCTGCCGGAGTATCTACATTTACCCTGAAAATATCCACCTTATCAGCATCCCTTAGTATATTGCAAAACATAACCGTATAATCATCGAGCCTCTCATCTATCCTGAAAGCGCTGTGATTTCTTATCGCATTTTCAACAATTGTGCCGTATTTATCATCATGAAATCCATCCACATATGTGTCGATAAGTCCTTCCTTAAACAGCAGGTCTGCTCCAAAATTGGCATGATCAACAGACTGCGCATCGTTAAATGTGTTATAGTGCTTAATCTGTTCAAATCTTCCGACATCATGCAGCATCCCTGTGAGCCATGCCACATCTGTCTCATATTCATCAAGCTTTAAATCTCTTGCTATCAGCTCGCAAAGCTCCGCTACCCTATAGGTATGGTCTATTTTGAGCTTAATCTTTGGGTCTGTGGCATTGTATCCTGATGTGTACTCTGCGAATGTGTTTTTTACTCGTTCTCTATCTATTATCATGTTTATTATCCTTTCAAAAAAACGGTTTATCGTGGCTTCATTGCTGCTGTTTTAACTCCCATCGCACCACATCTCTATGTGGATTAACCCTGGCAAGTCCAATCTCCGTAATTGCCGCTTCAAAGGGCACAAAGCTTTCCTGCATTACTGAAAATGCCATCTGCATCTGTTCCTTTGTCAGTGTCTTTCCAAGTGTAATATGTGGCAGCCAGCTCATTGGCTTGTAATATCTGCTCACTGTAGATTCCGGAATGCTTTTCACCTCATCAAATACTTTTTCCGATAAATCCTGTAAATATCCGTTAAGCACCGGTGTGGCATAAAATACATATGGCAGCAATTGCCCCACTGACACAATGCTAATCGTCCCATTAGAAAGTGAATTTCGCAGATTATCCATTGCTCCCAATAAAACATTTTCACTTCGGGCTTCTATTGCCGATATCGTCATGTGTGGCGGTACATTGTTATCCACCATAAATGAATTACCTGTTTTCTCAGCTATTTTATTTATATATCGTTGTAAAATATGCTCTGCCGTCTTGTCAAAATATACAGATACAAGATACATCTACTTTCCCCTGTCATATAGAAATCATGCCCCAACACACATAGGTCGGGGCAATTACTGTTATACTTTTAAGCTATCAAACTACACCAATTCAGGAATTTTGTAGCCCGCTTTTTGCATTGCGTCTGCGAAGTCATCTAATGACATACTTACTCTCTTTGCGCCCACCTCGGGCTCTAATATACCATCCTGAACAAGTGAATATACTTCAAGGCATCTTCCTTGTTGCATTCCTTGCTGTATCCCCTGTTGTATTCCTTGTTGTATCCCTTGTTGTATCCCCTCCTGAATGCCACTCTTTTTATGGTCATCCCATGCCTTACACATATTTACCACCTCTTCCTTTTCATCATACTTAATGTCAGTTCCTACAAACAGATTGATAGCTGCTACTGTCTCAACGTCAACCCTTGTGAAGGTTTCGTCTTTTGTAATTAAATCATTCAGTTTTTCCTCATCTGACGCATTTTTCAATAACTCAAACAATGGCCTGAGCCCTGTCTCGAACTTGGAAAAATCTGTAATCTCCAGTGGATTCAGCAAATTAATCCTGTAATCATTGATGAATGGGAGTATTCTTTCATCCATCTGTGGCATCATCTCTACAAGGCTTCTTGGCCCATCCCACTGTGTAGTTCCAAGATACAGTGTGATTGTAATCACCGGTGTCAGCTTATCATCAAGTGTAAAGCCTGACAAAAACTCGTCCGAAGACCTGTAATCCTTATTTTTCCAGTGATGTTTCTTTGCCTCGTTGACCTGTTCTCCGTAATTCAATGCATCATAAATCATAGTTTTAACAGGCATCGCATAATGAATGTCTGTCTGCGCTTCTGCTCCAATTAAGATAACATACATTTGCCCTGTATGCTTCACGGAAACACTTTTTAGCAAATCTCTCCATTTCTGCTTAACAATCTGTTTCTTATCAATACCGAAAACTGATAACACCTCTGTGGTGTCACATTCCTTTAAATCCTCCGGTTTGATAACCTTCTCTCCGTCAAACAATACATAATTACAGATTTCACTAAACCTTGTATTGTCCGACAAATACTCCTTTGCCTTCGAGTCCTTTGTACCCAAATTAACCTCCTCTTCTTGTGTGGCAGGAAAATTTGAAGTCGAATAAAAATACTGTATACTTATGCTTTCCACGTATATGATGTGTACAATAATCTCTTATATAAAAGCCGGCAAAATCCCCACAACCTGCTTTTCTCGCAATGTTTTCACATCTGACATTTCAATTTTCCTGCTATTAACTGGTAACATAAAGCATTGAAAATTTCCATGTCTTTGTCGAAAAATGCGAAGTGGTCTGCCCTCTTCAAAGTAATACGCACCTGTAAAAAATATGCTGTGGTGTCGTATTTACAGAAATATAATGCTTTGAGTTGATTGTAGCACAGAGGAAGAGACTTGTCATTATATTTTTGCCTCTTCCCGGCTATTCTTCAATGTAGATGCAGCTCCCTCTCCTGCAAAATATTCCTTCACCAGCTTTACAACTACACCCGAAAGCAAAAATACCGCGATAAGGTTTGGTATGACCATAAGGCCATTGAAGGTCTCCGCTATGCTCCACATCAGTCCGAGGTTCATTGTCGCACCGACTATCGCAACAAGCGAATATACTACCATGAACGGCTTATTTGCCTTAGTTCCGAATAAGAACTCTATGCATCTGGTTCCGTAAAGCCCCCAGCCTATGATGGTTGAAAATGCAAAACAGCACATGGCAACCGCTGTAAAGATTGATACCCAGCCGCCGTAGGTGGATGTAAATCCGCTGATGGTAAGCTCTGCGCCTGCTGCTTCTCCATAGCCCACAGAAACTCCGCTGCAAAGTATGACAAGCGCTGTGAGTGTACATATCACGATAGTGTCCACAAACACCTCAAATATGCCAAAGAAGCCCTGCTTTACAGGCTTTTTGGTGTCTGCACAGGCATGTGCGATAGAGCCTGTTCCAAGACCTGCTTCGTTTGAAAAAATTCCTCTGGAAACTCCCTTTTTCATGCTCATAAAAAAGCTTCCTACTGCTCCGCCTGTCACTGCTGACGGATTGAACGCGCCCTCTATTATTGCCCCGAATACGCCCGGTATAGCTTTAAAGTTGACGATTACTACTCCAAGTGCCAGCAAAATATACATCACTGCCATAAACGGCACAAGCTTTTCAGTAACCTGGCCTATACGCTTGATTCCTCCAAGCAGAATAAGCGCAATAAGAGCGGCAAGCACTATTCCTAATATGAGATTGAGCGTTGATGCCGATTCTTTTGAAATTATATCGTAATTATATAAAGCTGAATCAATCGCTGTGGTTATGGTGTTTACCTGTGTAGCGTTTCCTGTACCGAACACGGTGAGCACGCCAAACGCTGAAAACAGATATGCCAGCCAGTGCCAGTGCTTTTTAAGACCGTTTTTAATATAGTACATAGGGCCGCCTACCAGGTCACCATTTGCATTTCTCTCGTGAAAATGTACAGCAAGTGTGACCTCAGAGAACTTGGTGCACATGCCAAAAAGTGCTGAAATCCACATCCAGAACACCGCTCCCGGTCCGCCTATCGCGATGGCTCCCGCAACTCCTGCCACATTACCTGTACCGACAGTCGCCGCAAGTGCCGTACACACCGCCTGAAACGGTGTGAGCGCTCCGTCAGATGCCTCACGTTTTTTGAGCATCCTGCCAAGCGTAACCTTCATCGCATATGGAAACTTTCTAATCTGAATAAATCCCGTTCTGAAGCTCAAAAGCAGCCCGACACCTATGATACATATCATCGCAGGCACGCCCCAGATAAAATTGTTGACCACGTCATTGACTTTTTCTATTACTGATAACATCTTTTTCTCCTACCTAAATTTAGTGTAACGTATAAAGTATAACACGGTTTGTACAATTTTTAATATAATTAATTTCATTTTCTAAAGATTTTGTCATGAAAGGCTCTTTTAGTGTGGAATAATCCATGTTATTTCGCAAAATTCCTATATTTTGTTTCACTTATATGTCAATTATATGTATAATATAAAATTATAGATAACTATGCTAAACAATATGAAAGGGAATTAAAATGGGACGTAAATCTACGAAAGAAAATAAAAATATATATCAGATCAGCCGTGAAAACAACGGACTCACGCGCGATGCAGCAGCCGAAAGACTTGAATTTATCTCCTCTGACCGCATTGAAAAAATTGAGAGCGAGAAATCCAATCCTCATCCTGATGAGATTCTTGCAATGGCAGAATGCTACAAAAATCCTTCCCTGTGCAATTACTATTGCTCGCATGAGTGTCCTATCGGCCGAGAATATGTTCCCGAGGTTACATCAAAGGATTTATCCCTGATAACACTTGAGATGCTCTCGACCCTGAACACCCTATCAAAGGAGAAAGACCGCATGATCGACATAGCAGCTGACGGAATGGTTTCAAAAGATGAAATGCCTGATTTTTTACGTATAAAGGATTATCTGGATGACATGTCTCTGACCATAGACTCTCTCAAGCTATGGATTGAAAACACTATAGCTGCCGGTGAAATTGATTCAGGGCTGCTAAAGAAAAAACTCTAAATTTAAAATGCCCCGGTACAAATACCGGGGCAGATTTTATTGTCTTTGTATATTGTCTTTGCAAATGAATAGGCATTTGTGTTTAATTAAACAACTCGTTAAGCGCCTGTGTGCTTTCCACTCCCGCAGATTTCTTGTTTTCCTGCTGGATTTGTGTATACACTTCCTTACGGTAAATCGGAACCTCCTTAGGTGCACTGACACCTATCTTAATCTGATCCCCCCTGATTTCCAGAACAGTAATCTCAATATCGTTGTTTATCATAAGGGATTCACCCTTTTTTCTTGTAAGAGCCAGCATATTATTCACCCGCCCTTTCTTTATTTCCCTTTATGATATCATAGATAGGAAAATGAACCTTGTAATCGTCCTCCACAATGAGCTGTGCCGCCTTGTTTGTATCCATATTTACAACAATAGGCGCCTTCAAATTGCATGCTATCTTTGTTATGTCACTAGGCACATTCACTGTGACAAGTATATACATATTATCTTCTGTGAGCTGTCCAAGTGGTGTTAAAATCTCCTCATTTACATAAGGCTTGTAATCCGGCATGATGATGTCCGGTGTCATGACAGGAAATGCAATGTCTCCATCATCCATCGACTGAAGCCACATAATGGATTTCTTGTCATTCTGCTTCTCTGAGTTAAAAATCAGAGTGTAATTCTTAAGCTCCGGGAATCCTATCATCCCCTTTTCCATAGTGATGATTTTGTCCTGCGGAATATCAATTTCCCCAAATATTCTCGTTTTTGCCCTCATGGCTGTCCTCCTTCCCGCCCGCTCCGCGAACGTCTGTATAATACAATTAATATAAATTGATAATTACCCAATGATTACAAATAATCCAGAAGAGTCTGCGAATTAGCCTTTGAGGCTGCTGTCAGGCTTGACTGGTATGCATTGTACATGGCATAAAAATCAATGATAATATCTGAAATATCCCTGTCCTCATTTGATGACTTAAGATCCTCAATGGTAGTCTGCTGCTCCTCTACCCTGTTCTTTATGAGGGTCAGACGGCTTTGAGTACTGCCGGAATCTGTGAGTGCCAGATTGACCTTATTCAAATGATCATCGAACCTGGTAATATACTGGCTGTATGTCTTTTGCAGATTGTTATCGGCATAATCAGCCTCCTGTTTAGCCGCATCCAGATATGTTTTCAGCTTAGCCTGTGAATCCTTGTCTGAATACTGCTGTTGTGACATCATCTTCTCAAGCTGTGAAACCTTGTCATGAGCATTGATGGAGTTTTGAACCACGTTGATAAGCTCATCCACATCGCGCTTGATGCCTGTATCCATAACATCCTTTGCCTGTGTATTGACAGTGATGTCTGTGCTGTTTGCCACTGTGTACTTGATTTCCTGACTTTCATATTTGTAGTCAACAATCGCCGATGCATTGGTATATTTGATGTTTCCTGCTGCGTCATGAGGTACTTTTCCGTTGATATCAAGTGTGATGGCATCTGTCAGATCCTTACAGTTGTAATAATACTCCGGTCTCGCATCCCCTCCATCAAAACCGGTTTTCACATATGTGACGGAGATCTTTTGATCATTATCCTTGATGGAAGCCGCTACTGTCTTTCCGAAAACAAATTCTCCGCTTTCCTGAATATATGCAATCTGGTTATCTCCAAGCTTTGACGGGTCAAAATCTGAAGAATGCTCATATACCGTATAGTTATTGCCCTGCGCCACTGAATTTCCGTTTATTGAAAGCTGGATATCGTCTGTCGTACTACCATATGCCAGACGTATTCTCTGATAGCTGTACTCTGTGACATCTGTAGTGCAATCCGCAGTGGTGCTGTTTATGGTTGCCGGCACCGTCACACCGTTTGTGTAATAGCGCTTTTCAGACAAGTCACTAGCCGAAAAATCCTGGTTAATCTGATAAGTGCACTGTGTATCCTTCTGAAATGTAAGCTTTGATGATGTACGGTATCCTGTGAATACAGTCCTGCCTGCGTAGTCAGCATTGCCCTCTGTATACACCTGCTCCGAAAGTGCTTTAAGCTGCTTTAATATGGTATTTCTGTCCTCCGATGTGAGTGTATCCGTAGAACCGTTTACACACTGTGTACGAATATCTGTCAGGAGTGATTTTGTGTTCTTAAGAGCAGTCTCTGTAACATCCATCCATGAATTGGCATCTGGTATATTATTATTAACATATTGGTCTATATGAGACAGGCTGGTTGACAGACGAAGCGATCTGATTGCAATAACCGGATCATCCGATGCCTTGTCAATTTTCTTTTGAGTTGTCATCTGGGTATTGTATTTATCCACCAGTGTCTTTGCCAAATTGATATTCGTCTTGGTGTTACCCATTATCATGTTGTTTGTTATACGCATATCGGTATGCCTCCTTTATTCGCTGCCGGTCATCTTTGTATGTAAACCACAGCCTTTATTATGCAACTCCTGTATCGTTTATCAGCTTTTCAAGCATCTGGCTCATTATGGAAATAACCTTTGAAGCCATATTGTATGCATTCTGATATTTGATAAGGTTTAAGGCTTCCTCATCCTCATCCACACCGGATACCGATGTCCTCTGGTTTGAAATAGTCTGCTCAAGATTCTGATAGAGTTTATTGTTGGTCTCTGCCTTTTCCGTATCAACCGATACATTGGATATAATTGTTTCCAGAAACGATTCAGCCTTATCGCCTCTGTAAACAGTGGTCTGCGACTGAAGCTTTTTTAATTCATCAACTATATCACATGCATCTGTCTTAACATAATCTGTTGCTGTTGCAAAGAGTGATACATTATTCATCACATCCTTATTGACCGAATAGTTGCCTGCGGTCATCCTGTAATATGTATTTGATGAACTGCTTATGGTTGTTGTCTGCCCATCCGTAAGCTTGCTGTATGCATCCGAATCAGAGAAATCATATACCTTTCCGGTAGCCGTTATTCCCTCGAAAAATGTCGGTGGGGTATCTCCGTTCATATTCTGTCCCTTGCTCTCAGCCTTATTGAAAAGCTCCGCAAAGTTTCTGACAAACTCATTGAGCTGTGTCATATAGTACGGTATTCCTCTCTCGTTGATTCCCGAACCCGCACTGAGCGTTGCATTGTCTGCCACTACTGCAGCCGGATTGGCCACCGCCTTGTTTTTGCTCAGGTTAAACTTCATCGACTTTATGTTGCCGTCCGCATCAACCTCCGCCTCCCAGCTATCGTAGGTATAGGTCACATGGTCAACAGTAATCTTACCGTTTGTATCAGGCAGATTGAGTGATTTAATATTGGTCAATGACGTGTTGCTTACCGTAAATGAATAGGAATCCGCCTGTGTAACCTTGCCCTTAAAATTCTCAAGATTGTCACCGTCACGCATCTCGAAAAGTGCCTTGAGACTGCCTCCTGCTGTTCCCGCTGTGGCAACAAACTCCATCTTGGTGTCCGCCCAGTATATTTTAAACAAATCGTCATTGTCTGTCTGATTATTCTTTATATCGGTTGACTCACAGACCAGCTTCCTGTAATCCTTGCCATCTACAATCTTCTCCCCATTGACAAAAAGGCAAAAGCTCGTACCACCGAGATTATCACCGTTTGTGTTCTGTATAGGTGTCTCCTTGTATGATACATTGACAATTTTGGAAAGATCGTCCATCAGATTGGCTCTTTCATCCCTTAGTGAGCTGGCCTCCACACCGGTGCCTGTCTCTATCTGATTTATCTCTTTATTGAGCAGAGATATCTTTTCACTGATGGAGTTAATCTCATCAACCCTGTTTCTTATTTCCTCGTTGCAGTCATCCTGCAGCTTTGAAAGATTATCGCTCATCTGGTTGAAATATGTGCAAAGGCTCTGTGCACTGCTGATAAACTGGTTTCTGACTGTCTTATCAGACGGCTTGCTCCTTAATGTATCAAGGTCTGAAAACATCTGTGAAAATACACTTGAAAAGCCTTTGACCGAAGCTCCGTTATCCTTAAAATAATTCTGAATCTGGTCAAGATAATAAAGCTTCTGCTCATATCTGCCGTAGCAGGAATTATTCTCCCAATACTTTGTATCGTAATATAAATCTCTCTGCTGCTTGATAGATGTAACAGTAACACCTGTACCTACACTGCCGTAGCGCGCTGTGACATTCAGCGCATCCTTTGCTGTCAGTGTGGCCGACTGCCTTGTGAAGCCTGTTGTTTTGACATTTGCAATGTTGTTGGCTGTTGTATTAGTCGCAACCTGAAACGAATTCAGGGCACTTACACCTATATTTAATCCAAAAAATGTTGAAGCCATGCAGACTCCTCCTGTTTATATTAATCCTACTATCAGCTCTGTCATCTGGCTGATTACCGTAATATACCTGCTGGAAGCGTTATAGGCTGACTGGAATTTTATCATATTTGTCAGCTCCTCATCACTTGAAACTCCCATTATCTGATTTCGCTGATTGTCGATAGCCGCTGTGGTTGACGTAAGTGTGTCAGTCGATGATTTATATACGCTGCCGGAGGTTCCAAGCCTTGAAATTATCTTGTCATAATAGCCCTCAAAATTGCACTTTGATGTGTCATTCGGGTTAATATACAAGCCCTCATTGGCCCATGCTTTGCTGATTTTATCACCAAGTCCATAGTCTGCTGCTCCATCCTGATTATATGAAGGCATCAGGGTAACCTGCGCAACTACCTTTGGATTTACAGTTACATTTCCAAGCTTATACCATGATGACAGGTTTGCATTTGTCTCGCCATTGTATACATAAAACTTCTGACCATCAATTTCTGTTTCCGTATATCTGTCATAGCCGTTTCTTGAAAAGAGCTCTAACGGTGGAAGCTTTCCATCCTCTCCAACCGAGCAGTTTTTGGTATCCAGCACGGTGTACTGTGTGCCATCTGCCGCGGTATATGTGGTATTTGGACAGAATATATCGTTCATTGCCATCATTATATTTCTGGCAAGATATGAAATCTCAGCCTGGGTTTCCATAACAATATTGTCCTCTACCTTGCTGTAATTCTCATCCGACATGAAATCGAAGGTTCCGTATTCTGAACCTCTTGAAACCAAGAGTCCCTTGAGACTTCCTATATCATTATTAAGACTTGTCGCAATGTCCGTAGTCTGTGTGCTTCCAACCCTATTTGCAAGTGATGACGGCAGTGTGACATCATTGAATACCGGCACGTAGTTTGCATCTGTGGAAATATTAGGCCAGTACGGAGTGTAAAAGCCTGTGCCTTTTTCCTCTGAAAGTCCAATATGATTGCACCTGTTATCATGCACAAACTGCTGTCCCTCCAGCTTTACATGTACAAAGCCTGTAGAATCCTCCTCTGCCTCAATCTTGGTATAGCCTGAGAGCTCGTCTAACAGACTATCCCTTTCATCACGCGCAGTCATTGCTGTCTGCACTCCTGATGCCTCTGTCTTTTGTATCTCAAGATTGAGCGCATATATCCGGTCTCCGATCTCATTGATTCTGTCAACCTGCTCTTTAATTTGCATATTGATATTGGACTGGTATTTTTGAAGATCCGAATAAACCGTATTGCATCTCGTCAAAAAAAGCTCACTCTTTTGAACTATAAGATTCTGATTGGTTGAATTTGTCGGATCCTTGCCAAACTCCTGAAATGCCTGCCAAAGCTCCGATATACTCTCCTTGAACTCAGCTCCGTTCATCTCCTGCATGATATCCTCAACATATGAGCTTGTATCATACAATGATGAGTAAAACGCTTTTCGTCCGTTCTCCTGTCTATACGATTTATCTAAGAAAATATCCCTGACGTGTGCCACGTCCGATACCGATACACCCAGTCCACTCTGCTGGATGTTTGTATACTCTGTAGCACCGTTTCTTGTAATATAACCTTTATCTGAAAACCTTACCTGCTGGCGCACATAGCCTGTCGTATTGACATTAGCCATGTTGTTTGCTGTTGTATTAAGAGCATTCTGCGCATTTATAAGTCCGGAATTACCTACATAAAAGCTTCCGAATCCATTTGCCATGTTCCTGTCCTCCGAGTCATTAATTACTGCATTAATAATGATTATTGCTTCGCATCAAAACCGCTGCTTCCCAGAATATCGCCTGTATTATAAGCATTTCTATCATAATTGGCGGTCTCCGGTGCCTGTCTCATGCTCTTGAACAAGGTTATGTCAAATTCCGCGAGTTCTATTGCCTGAGCAAGTAATTGTGAATTTAATTCATTGATTTTTTGCATCTGTGCTGCCGCATCAAGCAGTCTGTCCCTTGCTGTAGTCAGCTTCGCCTGAATATCCGGCTGTGCGCCGAGATATCCAATCAGTCTGGTGACTGTCATCTGCTCCTGTGACTTGCCAAGTACATTGGCAATATCCGTAAGAAGTGAAATCTGCTTATTACTCTTTGAGAGGAGCTCATCACTTGCTTTCTGGTCTGCATCTGTAAGCCTCTCGAGCTCCGGGATATCTGCATCAATAATAATCTGACGCTTTTTCTCCCCATTCGCTGCAAGTGTCATATAAATTTTTTCTTCCTCTGCGAGCACATTGATAAGCTCTTCCACTAAACTAGCCACTATAAAATCCTCTTTTTCTTTTCACCTTGTCTTATAAAGAATTGTACTTCTCTAAAAGCTTGCTTGCGAAATCATCTCCGTTTACCTGATACTGTCCGGAGTTCACCATATTCTTAAGCTGAGCGACTTTATCTTCCCTGATGTCCGAAGCTTCTGATACTGCTTTTTTCGCAATCTGGTAATCTCTACCGGCCTGCGAAATTGATACCTGATCAGACACACTTGCTGTGCCTTGTGTCTTCTGCGTTCTCGCGGTCTTTGATACTCCGTACAACTGTGCTATCTGATTATATGCATCTATACGCATAACAGGTTCTCCTTCCTTTTATATTTCATCCTTGAAATATGTGTAAAATTTATTTCTTGACTTATTTATCGGATGTTTCGAATATTTCTTTAGAGTGGCGTGGAAATTTTCTCCGGAAAAAACACAATTCTCTGACAGCATTGCTTTTTGCGCAGTTTTTTATTCTTGCCTGCATAGAATTTCAGACTTATTATTGTCTGTTTTATTTGCGTTTTTCTATCCAAATCAGAAGTGTTTGCTGGTAATTTCTTCCAAATATAGAATATTCTTGCAAAGTAACTATTTAAAGCCGCCTTGCAGATTTTATTTTTCCGGAGGAATTTATTATGACTACAAATGAAAACATTGGAAAAGTGTTGAAATACTACAGAAAGCTCAACAAGCTGAGCATGGATGAGGTAACCAAAAAGCTTGCTGAGCACAATATTCATCTTTCAAATAAAACCGTCTATGGCTGGGAAAACAATCAGAATCCACCTTCTGCCGACAAATTTCTTTTACTCTGTGATATCTATAAAATTTCCGATATCAATCATTCATTTTTAAATAAAGATAATAAACGACTGAAGCTAAGCAGCGATGAAGTGCTTCTGCTTGAGCATTACCGAAATATGCCTGAAATGCAGTCTGCAGTCCGCAAAATCCTCAATATGCCTGAGCCGAAATCTGTATAATATCCGATAACACAACAGCTATCGCTCAATAGCCCTAATTGCTGTTATAACGCCGGCCTGACACTGCACTGTCAAACCATGCGTCACAGCATAAATTCGTACAGGATTACTCATTAATTCCGGTGAGAATCGTTGTAATATGTGTGGATTTGATACCCTCTGTAACTGTCTGCAGCAGTATGCGGTAAGTATCCTCAACAAGCTCACAGTCACCCGGTTCAATTCCAAGCTCTGATGCTTTTTTCAGAATAAATTTCACCTTGTCATCATCATGCTCAACCGCATAAATATCATCAAACATTCCTGCATAATATCTGTCTATAAACCTGCGCTTGGCAACAGTTTCTATCACTGTTCCCGAGGTGGTGAGTACATACAGCCTCGTACCATTTGCCTTAGCCTTCATGGCATACTCCTTAACCTGCATGACAGGCCTGCACCATTCGTAAGTATCCTCACCATTCGCCTTGCAGTAGTCTGCCCACTGCACATCCGACATACCTATCTGAAATCTTCCATCTACCCTGTAACACGGACTGCTGAGAGTCCCGTCTACATCTATGAACATCGCTTTCATGTTAATTCCCCGCACTCATATAATCATTTTTCTGCGTACACAGATTGATTATATCAATCTTATAGCTGATATTCAACATAGATCTCCGGGTTAAACTAATGTCCTTCCTCCGCCCAGAGCTTATCGGCATATGGCTTCCATGCCTGCGCATATTCCTTACACTTGCTGCACAGGTGCTCCGCGCTCTCAGGCGACTGCAGATCCGTTGATTTTGCGCCGGTTTCCTTTACGAGCCTCTGTAAAATCTCGGGATTTTCAAGCATCGGACAAGGTCTGTAGTGATTCTCATTAAACGGCTGGTTATCATGGTATGCCATGAAAAGCGGCTGCTTTAAAATCTCAAGCATGCTGTGTGTACGGATGTTGGCTCCTGAATAGTGTATGAATACACATGGCTCAGCATCACCGTTGGCATTGATATGGAAGTAGTTTCTTCCGCCTGCGATACAGCCTCCGACAAACTCACCGTCGTTCTGAAAATCCATTGTGAAAATTCCCTTGCCGCTTGTCATATTTCTGATTTCACGAACACGGTCCTTGATGTAAAGTCTCTGCTCCGGGTTCGGTAAAAGCTCCAGTGATGCATCGTTTCCGACAGGCATATAGTGGAAGTAAAGCGCATAGCGGCAGCCCTTTTCCACAATCATATCGATAAACTCATCGCTGGTAACTGTCTCATAGTTCTTTGATGTGTAACATATTGATGTACCGAACACAAGTCCATTCTCTTTAAGCAAATCCATCGCATGCATAACCTTTGCAAATACACCGGTGCCTCGTCTTAAGTCGTTTACCTCTGAGAAGCCCTCAAGACTTATTGCAAGGTACAGATTTCCGATACGTTTTAAGTCTGCGCAGAAGGCCTCATCCACGAGTGTGCCGTTTGTGAATGCCAGAAATGCACAGTCACTGTGCTTCTCACAGAGCTTAACAAGGTCTGCTTTTCTGACAAGAGGCTCCCCTCCTGTAAACATATACAGATATACTCCAAGCTCCTTGCCCTGTGTTATGACCTTATCCATCTCATCAAAGGTAAGGTTCAGCTTGTGACCATACTCTGCCGCCCAGCAGCCTGTACAGTGCAGATTGCAGGCACTTGTCGGATCCATAAGAATGAGCCATGGCACATTGCAGCCATACTTTTCACGATTTTTACGGATGGTTTTTGTGCCGTAAACAAATGCCTCAAAGCCCAGATTGAGCGCAATTGTCTTTAATACATGAGGATCTATCTCGTTGATAAGACGATGCATGTACTTGTTGAGCGTGCAGTCCTTATCACAGATCATCTTGCGCGCACTGTCATAGTTTAAATCAATCTTCTCATCGCCCATGAATTTCTGCCACATGTCGATGAGCTTTACAACCTCTGTCTCCGGGTCCTTGCAAAGTCCTTTTACAATGTTGTCACATATTTTTGATGCAGCAAGTCTCGCTGCCTGGTGTCCTAAATTTCCCACTTTGTATTCCTCCTTATTGTTTCAACGGTATTTCTGACGACAAATAAATTTAGTATTCCGTCAAGACTCAAATTCAGTCCTATTAGTCTAACTATCATGCCTGCGGTCTCAAATGGTGTCACAAGAAGCAGTATTCCCACAAATGCCACTACAAACGACATCACGAGTATGAGCCACCATCTCTCGATGCCAAAACGCTTTGCTTCCACTGCAGTCTGTATCTTTAAGGCTGCGTCCACCAGCATAAAAATGCCTATCGCTGTGGACAATATCTCTATAATATACTCAGATTTCTCTATAATTATGATTCCAAGCACTATTGAAACTATACCTAACGCAAGGTCAAACTGAAACGCAAGCTGAAATAAATCCTTTGCAAAATATCCAGACAGCTTTGTCACTCCGTATACTATGAGAAACACTCCATACACCACGCACAAAGTCCTAAGTCCAAGCTGTGGCGCAAATAACAAAGCTGCCCCCAATGCAATCAGGCATATTGTCATGACAGTGTATGCATTTTTCACACGTACCAATGTATGCATAAAGTATCTCCCTCCTTTTTGTCTGCTATTCTAATCCACCATAATCGTCTTTAAAATGGACAAAAAAATAAGAGTGTCTGAAATTCAGACACTCTGTCAAATCTGTTCGAATTATTTTGTCATCCAATATCCGCCTGCCTACAGGCAACACTCAATCATATCATAAATTGTGGCCTCGAAGGAGTCACCGATTCTCTTAACAATATCTCTGTTGTATTGGCTTTTTGACACTCCTATGTCATTTGCCGTAATGTTCTCAGGCAGGCTGCTCATCATACTGCCTCTCTCAATCCACTTTATTGTGCTGCCCACGATTCCGTTGCTGTAAAATGCCGTGATAAAAGCAATGTCACTATCATCCAGGCTATAGCCCTCTGCCTTTTCCAGCACAAAGCGGCGCACCATCTGTGTGACCACGGCATCCAGATATTTCCTCAGCACCCTGCCGTTTTCAGACGCATAAATGTGCATTATCGCCTCGCGGTTATTAAGAATAAGGGCAGCGGCTCTGGCATATGCATCATGAAATGTCACGCCTTCCTTTGCCTCATCCATCACAAGCCTGACCTCGTCCTCAAATATGACCTCAAGCACATCATATATGTCCTTGAAATAATAGTAAAATGTATTTCTGTTTATCTCACACTGCTCGCATATATCCTTGACTGTAATCCTGTCAAGCGGTTTGTTTTTCAGTATATGTAAAAAAGTCTGCATTATGGCTTTTCTGGTAAATGTTGCCATGTGTATATCTCCTGCTGTGCATATTATACATAAACCCTACTCTCAACCGCCATTATATTAGATTGTTATATTTTTGTCAAACTATGTCTCCGTGTAACTTCAAAGTAAATTCAAAGGCCAACACCAAAAGCAATATTTACTCTATGCCTGCATCTAAACATATCCATTAAAATCCAAAATCCGCATAATCCTGCGGCAGAAACCTATGATATATGATATGACAGCCCTCATCATGGAAGCAGTAATAATATGTGTCATACGGGTCATTTAAGAAGCGGATGTAACAGTCAAACTCGCCGTTTTGCATTTCTTTTTTCTCGATGTCGTCCGAGTATTTGTAAAACAGCTCTGTTATCTGCTCCATGGTACAGCCATGCGTGCCGACAAGCGCTATCAGCTCACTGATGAACTCATTGTCTGCAGTGTTTTCATGCACATACTCACTGCCCTCAGGTGATATTTCTATACAGAAACGCTCATTTTTTGCGGTAACCTTTATCTCGCCTATGGTATCCGTAAGCGGTCTTGGAAGGTTGTCCGGTGCAAGAATTTCAAGCATCTGCTGCTCTGAAATTATGCCGGCCGCAATTTTATTGTCATCCCCTGCACACTCAAAGAAATGTCTGAGCGTGGAGAGGGGATAATACAGTCTGACTATTTCCTTCCTGTAACCAAGCTTCGCCTGCTGCTCCTTTACAATGTCAATAAGGCTCTTCGCCAGACGAGCGTAACCGGTGGCGCTATAATCGCTGCTGTAATTATTGCTATAATTACCTTTATAATCGCCACTATAATTCACTTTGTCGTCAAAATCACTTGTTTTCGTCATACCGATAGCTTCTCTTTCTCCCGGCTTTTAAGGCTTTTCTAGGGCATGCTCACCTTATCGAGTATTCCTGTCAGGTGTGCTATAGCCACGCCATAGTTTGTCATAGGCACATGCTGTGTGCGTGCCCTGTCTATCCTTGATAATACATATTTTCTGTTAAACATGCATGCGCCACACTGAATAACGAGGTCGTACTGCGAAAGATTATCAGGGAAGTCCGTACCGCTTGTAATATCCACGGTAAGCTCCTCACCGACACGTTTTTTAAGCAGGTTCGGAAGCTTCACCCTGCCTATATCCTCTGCGAGAGGCGCATGTGTGCAGCACTCTGCGATGAGCACCCTTGAGGATGGCTTTAATGCATCTATTGCCCTTGCACTCTCCACATAGTATGGCAGATCCCCCTTGTAGGCTGCAAAAAGCACTGAAAATGATGTGAGCATACTCTCTGCCGGCTTGTGCTCGTACACATAGCCAAACACCTGTGAATCTGTCACGATAAGCTTTGGTGCGCGCGATAACGCCGCAAGCGCATCTGTCATTTTGTCAGTCGTCGTGCTCATTACAAGGCATTTTCTATCGAGCAATTCCCTGAGTGTCTGCACCTGTGGCAGTATGAGCCTGCCCTTTGGCGCCTGGATATCCTGCGGCATGACAAGAAGCACCAGGTCTGTCTCACAAACAAGGTCTCCGAGGATAAATTCCTGTCCGAAATCCTCAGGCAAAAGGCGTGTGAGTGCAGAGATAACGGCATCCATTCCCTTGCCCTTTAATGCGCTGACTGCTACAACCTCAAAGCTATTGTCTGCATTTTTGCCCATCACAGCACTGTTTTCCTCAAAAACCCAGCTCTTTGCAGCCTCTATTGCAGCATTGTCAAGCTTTCCTCTGCTCTTTTCCTGTGCCTCAGCAGAAAGCAAAATCTCGTCTATCTTGTTTAAGGCAAATACAACCGGAGTATGTTTTTTTGCAAAAAGCAGACTCCATTCTGCCTCATCCTTAAAAGCCTTTTTAAATGGAATTCCCGCCTTCTTCGCAGCAATGACCTCTGCAATATCAAGCACTACAACGGCTATATCTGTTTTCTCTGCTGCCAGATGAGTCTTTTCCACACGTCTTTCACCAAGCTCACTTTCATCATCAAAGCCCGCCGTATCAATAATCACACAAGGTCCTAGAGGATGAATCTCCATTGGCTTGTACACTGGGTCGGTTGTCGTACCAGCCACATCGGCCACAATGGAAACCTCCTGCTTTGTAACCGCGTTAATCAGTGATGACTTACCACTGTTTGTCTTTCCGTATATACCTATATGAAGTCTGTTGGCAGAAGGTGTCTCATTCAAATTTCCCATATGTATCCTCCTTTAGAAACGGAAATCACGTTTTCCGTCTGCAATATCATGTATATGCTCATAGCAGGTCTGCTTAACCTTTGGATTGGTAATCTTTTCGATTTCCCTGTCGATGAGCTTCATTCCGAGCTCCTTTGTCTGCGGGCTTGCGTAGTCCTCAAGGTACTCCTTCAGTGTCATGAGCGCGTTCGGATGACAGCAGTTAAGTATCTGCATACTCTTGCACAGTGCCATAAAACGGTCTCCTGTTCTGCCCTCTCTGTAGCAGGCTGTACAGAAGGAAGGGATATAATCCATCTTCATAAGCCAGTTTACCACCTCGTCGAGTGTTCTCTGATCGCTGACATCAAACTGCTCTGATGTTGCCTCTGCATTTTTCTCAGCCTCCGGGTCTGCATAGCCTCCGACACTTGTCTTTGATGCGCCGCTGATCTGTGAAACACCGAGCGGCAGAACCTTTTCACGGACAGCCTGGCTCTCACGGGTTGAGATTATCATTCCTGTGTATGGCACTGAAATACGGATAAGTGCGCATATTTTGGCGAAGGTATCATCACTGATGCCATTGTCAAATACATCCGGGTCTATATCGTCTGCGTGCTTTATACGCGGCACACTGATGGTGTGAGGACCTACACCGTGCACTGCTTCAAGGTGCTCTGCATGCATCAAAAGTCCGGCAAACTCATACTTGTACTTGTCCAGTCCGAAAAGCACACCAAGTCCCACATCGTCAATGCCACCCTCCATAGCACGGTCCATGGCCTCTGTGTGATATGCATAGTCATGCTTTGGTCCTGTCGGATGAAGCTGCTCATAGCTCTCCTTATGATATGTCTCCTGGAAAAGTATGTAGGTTCCGATTCCTGCCTCCTTGAGCTTTCTGTAATTCTCCACTGTAGTGGCAGCGATATTTACATTTACACGGCGGATAGCTCCGTTTTTGTGCTTGATGCTGTAGATTGTGTTGATACACTCGAGAATGTACTCAATCGGATTGTTTACAGGGTCCTCTCCTGCCTCGATTGCAAGACGCTTGTGTCCCATATCCTGAAGAGCTGTGACCTCTTTTACGATTTCCTCCTGAGTGAGCTTCTTTCTCGCAATATGCTTATTTTTCATATGATATGGACAGTAAACACAGCCGTTCACACAGTAGTTTGACAGATAAAGCGGTGCAAAAAGCACGATTCTGTTTCCGTAGAAGTCCTTCTTTATCTGCTGTGCAAGCTTGTAAACCTCATCGAGCTTCTCCGGAATCTCACAGGCTAAAAGCACTGATGCCTCTCTGTGTGTGAGTCCTTTTTTGAGCTTTGCTTTCTCGATAATCTCATCGATGAGCCCTATATTATTTTTGTTTGCCTCTGCGTATTCGAGAGTCTCTTTGATTTCCTCGTCTGAGATGAATTCCTCAGCCTTTAATGATTTTACGTTGTACATTTTTATCTCCTTCTATATCCCAATGTTTATATTTTAAATTTGTAACGTTCAGTACATTCACAGTTGTGAGCCGCAAGCGCATTAGAATCAGCTGCGCTGATGGTCATATCTGCGTAGTCTCCGCGCGACACCACCACCTGATATCCTATGCTCTTCATCCGGTTTTCCATACAGTAGCGGCACTCTGCAGCCTCATCTCCTGTGCAGATTTTATTGTCGTAGAGCTTGTATTTGTCGCGTACATTGACCGGTGAGAGGTTTGGCATCACGACATTGGCACCCGACTGTATGCCCTTTTCCCTGCCGAGCGGATGGATTGTGCCAAGCGCTGTCGTGGCTGGAAGCAGCACCTTGGGATGTATGAGCCTGATGATTGAAAGCAGGCGAAGCGTCTCGTCCATGGTTCCTGACTTCTCATTTGCAAATGGCGTATCCTTCTGCGATATGAAAGGACCGATTCCAACCATGTGAGGCTCAAGCTTCTTTATAAACTGCAAATCCTCGTACAAGGTCTCCACTGTCTGTCCCGGCGAGCCGACCATGAAGCCGCAGCCCACCTGATAGCCTATCTCTTTCAAATCCCAAAGGCACTGCTTTCTGTCTGCAAGTGACATCTCTGCCGGATGAAGCCTACTGTAATGCTTTTCATCCGCGGTCTCATGGCGCAGTAGATATCTGTCTGCCCCTGCATCAAAATAGCTCTGATAGCTCTCCTTTGACTTTTCACCGATAGAGAGTGTAACTGCGCAGTCCGGATACCTTGCCTTAATCCCGGACACTATCCCACAGATGCGCTCATCCGTGTAGTACGGGTCCTCACCGCCCTGCAGCACAAAGGTACGAAAACCAAGCTCATAGCCACTCTCGCAGCATGCCATAATCTGCTCCGTACTCAGGCGATAGCGGTCCGCGTGAGTATTGCTGTGCCTTATGCCGCAGTAAAGACAGTCGTTTTTGCAGTAGTTGGTGAACTCTATCAGTCCTCGTATAAAAACCTGATTGCCATAGGTCTCGTGTGCTTTCTCTGATGCACTCTTTCTCAGGTAATCAACCGCCTGCATATCATCCGTTTCAAGCAGCATATGCAGCTGCTCCAAGGTGATATTCCGGCAGGCCTTAATTTCATCTATAATTTTTATTATTGCTGTATTTTCGGTCATGCTTTCTCCTGTAGTCTGGTCTGCTTTATTTATTAGAGTAAACGGTCTTCACTCCTATGCCATTCAGCCTGCCAATCCTGCCGGACAGCGCACTGATAATATCCTGCGGTGCGTCAATCGCCACACTGATGATATTCACGTTCTTTTTCTCGTAAGGGATACCCATGCGGCCCACAATGAAGCTGCCGTACTCATGCAGCATATGGTTAAGCTGCTCAACCGAATCAGGGTTTTCAACTATAATGCCAATCAGAGCTATTCTTGTTTCCATGTGTTACTCCTTATATCTTGTATTTAATGTGAACAAAGCTCCCACCATTAATTGAAAATCCGCCTCTTTCGAGGCTTCTCCGCAGCTTGACGCTGCTACAATTTTCAATTTATGTTGGGATGTCCAATAAAAGAAGGGTGCACTTCGCCGGAAGTACACCCTAAATCTTAAAATGTTCTTCCTCCTCATACGTGAAGCAACTATCATCTGCTCACAGTATTTGGTGTCAGTGACTCTGAATTATGCCATCAGAGCCTTCAATGTCTGCAGGCTTGAAGAAAGAGAGCTATTATCAGCATGTCTCGCTTCTTGCGTGCTATCTAATATCTAATCTGATTGTATCATGTCTAAATCATTTCAACAATATTATATCTGCTTGTTTCCCGAAATATACACTATTTTTTTTTGGGGGGCTGCGAGTGGCATACATACTCTCTCAGGAGCGAATAACGTAGCTGCTTAGTGTCTGTAGAATTATGCGCATGAATCGCAGAAACTCACCTGCATGGACGCAGGTGAGAGGAGAAATCGCGCCATGGACGGCGCGTTTCGACGTTTTCGTCAAGCATAGAAGCCCTTCAAAACATAATTCATACAGACACTTTGCAGCGCAGTGTAGCGAAAGTGAGAGTGTGTATGCCACTCGCAGTACCAAAAATGTGCAGGCTCTAATATTTTTGAACAAAAAAAGAACAGCCATCGTTCTGCTGTCCTTTAGGAGAAGGTATTTTACTATGGGGATAGTAAAAATATATAATGTATTGGGGGGTTTTTACGTTAATTATAGTATCACGTGCTCCTTAAAATGTCTATTATCGTGATGCACAAACATGCATAAATTTTCGATTATTTTTTATGCAATATATATAAATCAATGAGTTTTTCCCTAATCACTCGCCTCAAGCATGTCATATTTGTCAGCCAGCTCCTCAAACTGCTTTCTGCATTCCCTGAAGCACTGCATAAGCTTTGGGGAGAATACTCCGCACTCACCCACCAGAATCATATGATAAGCCTTGTCCTTTTCAATAGCATCCTTATAAATACGCTTGCTGACAAGCGCATCATATACATCAGCAATCGAAACAAGCTGCGCTGAAATAGGAATATCCTCACCTGAAAGTCCCTCCGGGTAACCATTGCCATCGTATCTCTCGTGATGATAACGGCAGATGTCCCAGCTTGCCTTTGCGTATTCCTTGTCCCATGCTTCATCAATCTGCCCAAGAATATCACAGCCCTTAATCGTATGTGACTGCATATACTCAGATTCATCGCGTGTAAGCTTACCGGGTTTTAAGAGAATGCTGTCCTTTATGGCAATTTTACCTATATCATGAAGCGCGCTCGCAGCAACAATCACTTCTATTTTCTGTGGTGTAAGCCCGTACTCATGGTATTTTTCTGCCACCTTCGTTGCAAGAATATTGGTAAAACCCTTAACCCTCTTAATATGCGGTCCTCTTTCCAGATTACGGTACTCAACAACTGTACCAAGCACATCAATAATCATTTCATTGCTCTTTTTGATTTTTTCCGCCTGCAGCTCAAGAAGCTTGTTCTGACGCTGCAAATTCTGTGTCTGTATCTGTACCTTTTCTTCAAGATTGTTTCGATATGTAAAAAGGTCTACCAAATTGTCAACACGGCTCTTTACTATTACATTGTCAAATGGCTTTCTGATAAAATCAGAGACTCCCTTTTCCAGATATTCCCTTTCTGTCTCATATGTGGATTCAGAGCTGATAATTATCACTGGTGCTTTTTCAAGGAGTCCTGTTTCTTTTATATGGCCAAGCACATCTAACCCATCTACACCTGACATATCCAGCGCAAGCAGTACTGCAAGAAGCTCATCCTTTAGCTTATCTATAAGCCCAATTACCTCCTGTCCCTCTGATGCCTGCACTATTTTATAATGGTCGCCCAAAACGATGGAAAGCATCTCTCTGTTCATCTCTGTATCATCTGCTATAAGTATCTTATCCCTCATATTTCCTCCATGCTATTTATGCTGTATCACATCAATACTGTGATTTCTGTTAACGAGCTCTACTTTGGAAAGTGGCACATTATCCAGCTTTCCATCATTTATTTCGACAGATGTGCCATCATACATCATACCCTTTATGCGAAGCACAGCATTATTAAGCTGCTGTTGCTGTCTGGTAACCTCTGCCATGCTGCTTATCAGGGATTTCTTTTCCGTTTCCTTTGTAAAAATTGCGTTTTCCAGCTTAAGAAACAGAGGCATGGTATTGCACACCTCAGGCTCAAATCTATTTTTCATATCATCCAGTGCTTCATTGAGAAGCCTGATCTGCTTGTCCATTTCCTCCATATCCTGCCTGAATTTATGCTGCACATTCTGCTGTCTAACATTTCCAAGGGTCACCTTGGTAAATGCGCCGTTTCTGTTGCCTATATCAACCGTCTCTATTTTCTTACCGGCGTACACCACACCTCCACATATCTTTGAGTATGCCTTTATGCTGTCCGATGCCTTGATTGCACATTTCATATAGTAATTGCTGATAATATCAGCAGCCTCAATAGTAACATTTTCAAAGTATTTTCCTATAACATATCCAACCGCCGTTACGAAAGCCTCTCCATCACCATCTACCCCGCCTCTGATAAATATATTTCCCAGGCAGCTAAGAGAAGCTCCACTCACACTTCCATCAACCACAATATCACCTGTAGCATGGATTCTGACCCTGGTGTGCACATCTGACTTTATGTAAATACATCCGTTAAAATCTATATTATCCGTCACTGCATTATCGCCGGAAAGTACAAGCAGTCTCTCCACAAAAAGACTTTTATTGCGGATGGCAACACAGCCGTCTATCTCTGCAATATATGTCTTTTTATCTCCAAGCAGTGTAAATCCCTCTCCCTTAAGTACAGGAATATCTTTTCCAGAGCTGGCAGGTATTTCGGTTCCGTCCACCAGATGCCCCGGCTTTCCCGGCTCAGCGGCGTGATAAATGGCAAGTGGCTGACCTCTGTGTGTGTTTGTATACCAGGATATATTTTCAAAATCTATTTCTTCATCCGGCTTTATTGTATCAAACAAAAACTGATAATAACCATCCGCTCCCTTTACCGGCAGCTCTCTTTCTGCTATCGTAACAACCTCGCCTCTTCTGCCTCCGGAGGCAATTTCATCAATAAGCGCTTTATCTATTCCTGCTACAACTCCATTGCGCTCAAGCTCACGCTCAATAGCTTCCTTTGTCAGTCTCACCGTATCGGACTCTATATACATAAAAGCCTTCTTCTTATCCTCCGAAATAACAACCCTGACTGTCTGCGTGTCAGCACTTGATTCCACTGCCTGCTTTACTTCGTTGTACTGGGCTGCGCTTATCCTGTCTATTCCATGGTCATGCTGTTTTCTCTCAAGCTCATACTCAGCCTCTGCATCTATCTGCTCCTGCTCCATACTCTTTCTGATTTTGCGCATATCCGCGGCAGAATGTACCATGCTCTTATATTTTGAAATATCAATTTTATTCTGCATGCCAATACGAATTTCACGCATCTGTTCCCAGCTATAAAGCACCTTTGCATATACCGATACATCCACTCGATTCTCAAGTCCCAGCCGGATTTCACGCATCTGCATCCACGAATACTCAGGCTTTGCATAAATCGATACATCTACACCGTTTTTTAACCCCTTCCATATTTCCCTTATGGCAATGCCACGGTATGAGGTATTGAGATATTGGTCAATTTTACAGCCATTGTTGAGCGCATGCCTGATTTCTGCAAGCTGCTCCGGATCATAGCCTGCCTTTATGTACGGCAGTATATTCTGCTTATCCTTTACGGCCTTGTGCAGCTCCCGCAAAAACTCGGCCCCTACCGCAGCAAAACGTTCAAGCTCTATGCCGTCCTCAAGTCCTTTCCTGATTTCACGCATAACCTCATAGGAATATTTTTCCTTTGCATAGCATGACACATCTAGTCCTTTTTCAAGGCCTATGCGGATTTCCTCCATCTGAAACCAGTCAAAGCTTCTGCCTGCATACCACGATACATCCAGTTTCTCTTCAAGTCCAAAACGAATCTGGCGCATCTGTATTGCCAGATAATCTATTCTTGCATACTGTGAGACATCAAGTCCTTCATCGAGTCCCAGCCTTATCTCTTCAAGCTGATAATCCGAATATCCCTGTGCTTTATATTTTTCAATCATTTTTTCTGAATCTGCCATATATACTCCTTTTATTAAGCAAGAAATGGTATTTTCGTACTACATAATTAAAATATATCATAATTTATCACAAATTTACACCCAAAATATAATTTTATTTTTTTTAAAGTTGACATTTTTAACCTAAAGGAAGAAAATAGAAACATAAATTGGAAGGAAAGGAGCGGACTCTCATGAAGAAAATACTGGTTTTACCACTGTTGCTTTGTCTTATATTCTGTTCCTTTCTAAGTCTCGACAAAAATCTGGACGAATTTGATCCTGACCGCACAGCATACGGTTCATACGATCACAGGGTTGTCTGGGGCTCTTATGCCTCTTCTGATAAGGCCGCGCTTCCACAGCAGGAAGTTTTGGACTCACGCGCAGTGCTTTATTCAGAGTCAGATATGTCGGCACTCATGGATTGCCAGTATATAGTGGAAATACCTTCTTTTCCTGCAGTCATATGCCGCATCCGTACCTCTTCGCTTGGTTTTTTAGGCAGACTTACATCCAATTTAAGCTGGCTGGGTGCGTTACTCCAGTTAATACATATTATTTTATTCGCATATGCCGCTATCGTGGTCATGCGCATATGCCTCACAAACACGAGCCGGCGCTTTATTATCCGTTTTATCCACGACAAGGATGGGCATAAACTAATTTCCCTCGCTGATTATTTCAAAACTCGCGCATATGCGGAGGAAATATAACTTAGATACATTAAATAAACATTTTCTCCGCGTCATGCTGATAAAGTAAAACGGAGGATTTAAAATGCTTGAAACAATAATAATTGTCGTGTGTGCTGCCGTTTGTATCGGCGCTGCAGCCTATGCCTGGTGGATGGAGAGCGGTCCTGAGAAGGACGACAGTGATGCAGCCGGAAAGAACAGCAAAGGCCATGCTTATACCAGATACGACAGCAATATCAAGGAATATGTTGTCTTTCATAAAGCAGACAAATAATGATAACATTTATCAACATTAGTAACTATAAACCTAAATAAATCATCTTTACCCGGATGATTTATGGCAGAACAAAACGAGCCGCAATCCTGATACCCACAGGATTGCGGCTCGTTTTTATATTTCTGTATCTTAACTTATCCTGAATTATTCACGGAATAACAGCATCAGCAGCTGAATTCCGCGCAGTTACTGTATTTTAATTGAATATTGCTTTTCACCTATTTAGTGAATAGAAAAAGACCACTATC
>NZ_JBQKGQ010000015.1:0-81649 GCF_052118705.1 Agathobacter sp. LCP21S3_B2
GCAACCACAGTTGGAATAACAACGGTTAGGGAACCTTGACAACCACAATCAACCTTTAAACGCAACACAGGAGAAGTCTGCCCTTTTTTAGGCTATCTTCTGGAAAGGTGAGGTATTGGGAGTGGTTGTAATGGCAACTACGGTAGATTTTGTGCACGCTTATACTGCCGTGAATAATTCAGGTTAAATATTATACTTTTTTACAACTTCAACACATTTCTAAATTTTTTCTTAATTTTTCACCACATAATAAAACCCACTGTGTTTACAGTGAGTTCTATTTGCTGCCAATAATTATTTTTTGTAATAAGCACTCGAATAATTTGAAACCACACCATTATAAGTATTGCTTGGCTTATTTTCTCCTTTCTTAACAAGTAAAATCTGCATACTCTCCATTCTCAGACCAAGCCCTTCCGTTCCAGCGTTTTCTCCATTTTTAGCCCAGCTAAGCCATCCATAATTTTGTACATGTACCCTATAATAAACATCATATTTTCGTGCCATTTCTCCTGTCAAGGAAATATTTATAGCTTCTACTCGTAAGGCTCTTCCAGTTGTTCCCGAAATTTGACCATCACTTACCATATTCTGCCATCCAAGATTCTGTACATGCGTCTTGTATTGTATCGTACCACTACATGACTGATCTTTTAAATTTAATTTAAGGCTTTCAAGCCTAAGTCCCTTTCCAGTTGTTCCTGAAATTTGACCATTATTTACTGTATTCTGCCATCCAAGATTTTGAACGTGCGTCTGATATTGTAGTGTAGTATCTGTTTTAATCGTTGGTGCATCATTATATCTTGAAACATAAGCACTTGAATTATTACATACATATCCACCATACTGTTGTGAAGGTGCAGATGTTCCTTTTTCGACGATTAATATTTGAATTGCCTCTAATCTGCATTTATACTCAGATGTTCCTGCCGGCTGCCCATTTTTTGCCCATCCAAGCCATCCATAATTTTGTACATGTGCTCTATAATATATATCATATCTGTCAGAATCCTCACCTGTAAGTTTAATCATAATAGCCTCAACTCGTTTTGCCTGACCAGTAGTTCCACTTATTTCATTGTCAAACGAATTGTTATGCCATCCATCGTTCTGTACATGTGTTGTATAAATCAGTCCTAATTTTTTTTCTGTATTCAACCCGATTTTAATAGCCTCTAACCTACTATTTTTCCCAATAGTTCCAGATAATTGTCCATCTGAAACGCTACTCTGCCATCCAATATTCTGTACATGTGTATTATATGAAATAGATACATTTTGCAGTTTCCAGTGTGCATATAAAACGTGATTTTTATCTATACTTACTATGGTATCAGACTTAACCTCATCACCACTATCAGTTTCCGTCCACCATCCAACAAAATCATATCCTTCTCTTTTAGGCACTGGTAGCTCACCATATGTCTGCCCAAATGTTATAGTCTTTCCCTTTTGTTCCACTGTTCCGCCATTCGGATCATACGTTACATTATAGTCATTTGCATTCCAATGAGCATATATCGTATGATCACTTGTAGAATTCACAACAGTATCCTTTGTAATTAGTGTTCCTCCTTCTGGCAAAGTATACCATCCAGCAAATGTATATCCTTTCCTTGTTGGTCTTTCCAACTCTCCATACTTCTCCGAATATGTAACTGTCTTAGTGCTGTTATTTACATTTCCCTCTTTCGCATCATATGTCACTTTATATTGTGCTAGTTTCCAATTGGCGTTAATTACCATATCTTCTACAACACTATTATATGTTTTATCCCACTCTAAACTATAACCCGTTTTTATTAACTGTGGAGCAGTTGCATTTCTTCCACATACAACTTTTTCTTCCTTAACAAGATTGCCATTATCAAGAAATTTGACATTATATACTGTTGGTTCAGCATTTCGTCCTTCTGCCTTACCATGCTGAATATAATGTATCAAATATGATTTGTAATCATTTTTAAAACAATTCTGCAAATCAGAATAACGAGCTCTATAACTTATTACATCAAATTTTTCACTCGTTGTTCTCCCTTCATTAACACCGTAATTCAAAAAATGATAATAATATCCGTACCAATTATTTCCAAAGCAATTTTGTAAATCTACATTATGTGTTTTATAGTAGTTAACATCAAACTCTTCTCTTCCCTGACGTCCCTGACTAATTCCACACTCAGCAAAATTCTGTAATGCTGTCTGCGGATCTCCATTAACAGCGCTTCTAACATCCGGATACTTATTCATGTAATATTCAGGATCAAATACCAATTCATAATTTACTCCATTAAATACAGTTCCAGGTTTTGCCTTAGTTAAACCAAAATATTTTACAATTCCTTGAGCATCTGCAACACCTAAACGCTTAAGAGCCTCATCAGATCCTAAATAATTAGATGCATCACTTGAATTACTAATAAAAGCATGCTCTACAATAATACCTGAAAACCCTGATTTTTTACTATTTCTTATAACACTATAATAATCACATATTGAACCATCCGCATATGTATCTCCACTCTCTGAGTTTCTAATTCTTGTACCATTATTTGCAAGTCCTAATACAACTAATTGATTAAGAATATTTGATGCCAACTGTCCACCCTGAGCACCAATATTAGCATTTAAACTAGAATTTGGATAATACACTGTTGCTCCGTGGACCCTAGAACTACTACTTGAATTATTATGAATAGAAACAAAAACAGTCGCGCCCCAGTTTCTAGCTTTTGCAACACGATCTTCCAATCCAACGTATGCATCATTATCCCTGGTCATATATACCTGTACATTTTCATATTTTTCCAATTCTGCTTTACAATATTGTGCTATCTTAAGATTCAAATCTTTTTCCACATAGTTTTTGCCGCCATAACTTTTAGTAGCACCGCCATCATATCCACCATGTCCTGGATCAAGTACTACCACAACCTTTGAACTTGCCCTAAACAAATTATTACTTAAGTTGCTCTCTTGTGTAGCTATTTTTAAAGCATCCTCAATAGACTCTCCATTGTCAGTTGCAATTTCATTATTAGATACATTATCAGTAGACATCTCATCACTTTCACTATCATCTACCACGTATGCATCCGCATCTATATTATCTATTTCAGTCTCAATACCGAATTTTGCTGAAATTTCAAGTTGATCAAAATCAATTTTTTCTTCTTGATCATCGTCCACATATTTAAAACTCTTTAATATATATGTTCCTTCGTCTAAACTTGATGTTTCAAAATACAGGTTACCTTCATCTGTCATATTTCCATTAACAGTATACTCTTTCTGTAGTTCCTCGTTGTATAATACCAAATCAGCAGACTTAATTTTAGAATCCTCTGATAATCCAACAACAATTTTCATTGGATCATTCTTTTTGACATACGTATTGGAAAGCGATACATATGTAACAACACTACCTTTATCCTGTATTTTTTGTTCATTTTGATTTTCTGTTTTTTCTAAATGCTCAATATTATCTGCAAATACACCTATATTCGATGAAAATACCAGACAACATGATAAAATCAGTGCAAATATTTTTTTCATAAAAAAAACGCCTTTCTTTCTGTAGTAAATCTAGTACTAGTCTACCACAAAAAGATTGACGTTTAAATATTTTTTCTTTATATTTTCTTAAAATTTTTAATTTTTATACTTTTTCTTATCCTGAACACTAATTTCATCGCCAATCTGAACCTCAATAACTGTCAAATCAGCTCCTGCCATTATAGAATGTTTGGTGTTCCGAGGTATTCGGATTACACTTCCTGCAGATATGAAATGTTCTTCATCATTCAGAGTCACTTTTCCACTGCCGGAAAGCACACTCCACACTTCATCTCTGTGTTCATGACTATGATAACTCATAGCACTACCAGCGTTTATTTTAATCCTTATAGTCATTGCTCCCGGTTGTGCATCAAGCACGGTATATGTTCCCCATGATTTTTCAGCAAACATTACATCACTACTGATTTTTTCAACATAAGGTTTCATATACCCACTACGTTCTTTATCTGATATAAGAATTCCATCACCACTTGCTGCAATAACCATATCTTTACATCCCATACAAAGAATTGGGATATTCAATTCATTGACAACATTTGTATTTTCACAAGTATCGTCTAACGTAACATTGCCTTTTGTAGGATCAGACATAACCTCAGACATCATATTCCAAGTTCCTACATCTTTCCAGTCACCCGAATATCTCATCACTTGAATACTGCTTTCTTTTTCAACAACAGCATAATCAAAGCTAATCTTTGTAAGAGTATCATATTTCTCATATAAATCTTTATAATCTTTAAATTCAATCATGCTGTGAGCTTTATCAACTAAATACCCCAACTTAAATGCAAACACTCCAGCATTCCATAAAGCTCCCTGTGAAATATACTCTTCTGCAACAGAAACAGTTGGTTTTTCTTTAAATTCGCTAACGGCACTAACATCTTCTTTTCCTTTTGGAATTATATATCCATACTTCTCACTTGGATAAGTAGGTTCAATTCCCATAAGTGTAAGATTAGCCTGACCTTCTTCAGCTAATTTTCCAAGCTTCTTAACTCCCTCATAATATGAATTTTCAACATACGGATCTACCGGACAAATTACAACAGCAGCATCCCTTGATACATTTTTTTCATAATACAGAAATGAAGCTGCAAGTGCTATAGCTGGAAACGTGTCTCTTCTACAAGGCTCAACACATACATCCACTTTATTGCCAAGCTGATTGTGAATAGCACTTACCTGTGTCTTACTTGTTGCTATCGTAACATCTGCATCATTATCAACTTCTGTAATCTGACGATACACACGCTGTACCATTGATTCATACTTACCATTTTCATCTTTGAATAATTTTATAAACTGCTTACTCCTAATATCATTAGATAATGGCCATAAACGTTTTCCACTTCCACCAGACAATAGTATAATATTCATATTTATCTTCTCCTTAAAATTTTTGTAAAAATACACATAATATAATTAACTATATGTGTCATATGCCTTTTTGTAGAAATGCATAATAATCTTTGTAATCCAATTAGGCCAAAATTTGTTAAACATATAAGTATCATCTTTTATTCTTCTATGATCAACAATAAATTCCTTGCTAGTAGCACCATCATGAACTCTATAATATGTCAATGGCTTATCTACATATGCAAAAGTTCCCGGTATGTTCGCTATTTTTAGAAATGTATCCCAGTCAATATTAAACTTCAATTCAGAAGTAAAAAATGACTCTCCCAAAACCGTTTTATTATAAGTAACGGCAGGACAACATATACTATTTCCCAAAGACAGCACTGCCTTTTTCCAGAACTTTGTTCCTGCAAATTTGTTATTCTTCAATGGAGTCCTAAGGAATTTTCTGATCTTTGAATTTATATCCCTTGGTCCAATTTTACCATTTTTAATCGGAATATAATCAGAGACAAACGCTATAGGATTTTTAACCTGATTTATCTTTTTAAGCATTTCCTCAACATATTTCTTATTGTACTCATCATCTTGGTGTGCAATTGTTACCCAATCAGTTTTTGCGCTATTATACGCAAAATTCCAATCATCTCTGATATCACTCTTTCCATCTCTCACAAATAACGGAATTTTATATTTATCAGCCAAATTCTTAACATAATCATTTGGGGTAGAAGTAGCCATAATAATATTTGTTTTAACAGTTTGCCCTTTTAATGACTTTATACAGTCTTCCAAGTATTCAGACTCTTTATATGCACATATTGCAAATGTATGATTCGTTTCCATTATTATCTCCATCTATAATTCAACTTTTATTTTAAAAACTCTTCTATGATATATCTAGGTCTTTCCTTTGTCTCCATATATATCTTTCCAATATATTCGCCAATTACTCCAATAGCTAATAATTGTAATCCACCAATTCCCCAAATAGAAACAACAATTGTTGCCCATCCCGGTGCAGTTCGACCTAAGAAATAGCCTACAATAAAATATATAAGCAAAATAACACTAAATGCAAATAATATAACTCCCAATGATGTTATAAATCTTATTGGCTTGATGCTAAGCGATGTAATACCATCCATCGCAAATGCCAACATTTTCTTTAATGGATATTTTGATTCACCAGCAAATCTCTCATGTCTTTCATACATTACAACATCTGTTTTAAATCCGATCATTGGAACTATACCACGTAAGAACAAATTAACTTCTTTATATTTAGCTAATTCATTAAGTGCTCGGCTACTCATAAGTCTGTAATCTGCATGATTAAATACTATATCTGCTCCCATCCATTTCATTACTTTATAAAAGCCTTCTGCGGTAAACTTCTTAAAGAAAGTATCAGTCTTTCTTGCACTTCTTACCCCATATACGATTTCACAGCCGTCATAATATTTTTTTACAAACTCATCCAATACCTCAATATCATCCTGCAAATCAGCATCCATGGAAATGGCCATATCACATTCATCTTTTACCGTCATAAGTCCCGCTAAAAGTGTATTCTGATGGCCTCTATTTCTCGATGACTTAATTCCAAGTACTAAGCCATTCTTTTCATGCATATCCTTTATTATATTCCAGGTACTATCTTTTGAACCATCATCAACAAAAACCATTCGACTTTCATCTGAAATCAATCCATCTGAGATCATCTGGTTTAATTTAACTGTTAATCTGTGCTCTGTTTCATGCAATACTTCCTGCTCATTATAACATGGTATTACAAGATATAATTTTTCTTTTCTGTCCATAATCTACCCTCTATGTATTTATGTTCTAATTCGATTTTTTAAAAGCCCAAAACTTATTAATAATAAAATTTAGCGGTACACTTATCAAAAGATTAATAATTGGTGCAATAAACTCAGATATTCCTAAAACCTGTACCCACAACACTAACAATATACTACTTAAAAACAATCCTGTAAATGAATATGATATATATGTCTTAATCAAAGATTTCCATATAGATCTTTTCTCACCATTTTTTAATTCAAAAACGAATTTATTATTCCAGTAAAATGACCATAGTACACTAAGTATAAACTGTACAACCTGTGCAATTATATAGTCTACACCATATAATATATTTCCACTTCTTAGTAGTATCAAACAGACTGCATATAGTATATAGCTTATTACAGTATTTGATACCCCTACTATTCCAAATTTAATGAACTGCAAAAAATTATCTACAGTCGACTCACTTAACTCCTTATTAACCAATCTGTATATAACCTTCAAAATTATTCTAACTGCATTTTCAATCAGCTTCCAGATAGTTGATACTATTTTACTCATACTCTAATTTTCTCCATATTTTTTGACAATCTCAACATTATGCTCCCATTCATCACTTGACATTGATTGCCGTAGTTGCTCAGTATAGTCATTAATACTAAAATAATACCATCTATTATCGCTTGATACTAAATCCGGATTACCTAATATATTTTGCAATTGTTCAATTAAATCCCCAAATTCATCATCTGTATAGGCAGCTGAGTTAATAAAAATACCATCAAACCCCATGTAGCACAAACTATCAACCATATCGTTTGTGCTTTGGTCTGATACATATTCATTCCACAACAATGATTTTTCACTTGAAAATGCTCCAAAACTCCATTTAATATTAGAAGAATATAAATAGGGTTGCAAAAGCTCATTAGGATTCATATTATTTATCCCCGGTCCTGGTGGATACTCCCAATAAGGCAATTGATATATCATAGCCCCATCACTTTCCATTAATTCCAATTTATCCACAAATTGTTTCTGTATATCACAGTTCTTTACTTGTAAGCTATTATCAAAATGATACCATGGAATTTGAGTATCCAAAGATATTAATAACACAATCCCTGACATCATGCATAATAACACTCTCTTAACTCTATTTCCATTCTCATTAAACTTTATATATGACTGTTGCAACAACAAGCATACCGTATATATAGATATAAAATCAATATATATACTAATTCTGTTTGTACATCTTACCATATCTGTCGCAAATAGAAAGAAAACAACTCCTAATCCTCCTAATGTAGCGTACAATATAGCACATATTGTCATTACTGACATTAACTTTATTTGTGATTTATGCTTATTAATAAAAATAGCCAAAAATAATACTATACATCCTATAATTCCTATAATTCCCAAATATTCTGAAGTTTCCGTCTGGCAAACTGCCGATGCATTAT
This sequence comes from Agathobacter sp. LCP21S3_B2, assembly GCF_052118705.1. Classification (NCBI taxonomy): domain Bacteria; kingdom Bacillati; phylum Bacillota; class Clostridia; order Lachnospirales; family Lachnospiraceae; genus Agathobacter; species Agathobacter sp. LCP21S3_B2. Next base: position 8,232 of record NZ_JBQKGQ010000015.1, read on the forward strand.
AGGCAGCAATAATATCATCAATTTTTTGAATTCCTGTTCCTTTAGGTGGCAAAAACATCCGCACAACTTTCAATGCATATATTTCTGCGTCACCATATGAGCGCAATGATGTCATGACTGCATTTTTCCCATTAAAACTGCTTAATATATATCCAGCAATTGTAAAAAGCAAGCAAATAACAGTTATAAACAATTCTATAAAAAATTGTTTTATGCCCAATAATGACTTGCTATCAAATGACTTGTATATTCCTACAATCATAAAAAAGAAACAAGCAAATACTGTATAATATCCAATTCCACTATTTACAATCAAAAAAGAAAAAATAATAATTGCTATATTTCTTCTATTTTTAAAGAAAGTTTTACTTATTCTTAAAACACTGTCATCTTCAAATATCCACAAACATATTAATATTGCTAATGGTATTGTATATATAGGGGTTAGCATCATATGAGATACATTTCGATAAAACACATAATATGAAAATGTAAATGTCAATGCTCCTATAACACTAAAAAATGGGTTAATTTTCCTATTACGTAAAACCGCATACGTTACACCTGAATTTAGATAAAACAACAAAATATATGTCATATTCTGCGAAAGGAAAACACTCCCTGTAATACACACTATTATCATAGATAATATATGAACATCATTAAACAAATAATAAGATATATTTGATGATCTATTCGTTCCAAATGGAGCTCCTAAATTATTAGTTTCCTTCCAGTTATTATCATCATATGACATTTTAATTTCAGCCATATAACTTGTATCGTCTCGTCCTGTATTCGACAAAGGATAATTTATGTTAAAACCACTTATTTTAAACATTCCAAGTAATATAAATGTAACTATCCACCACATTATTATAAAGCCTAAAAATGTTTTTTTCTTTTCTGTATTATTAACTATAATTTTATTCATTTATCTATTTCGCAACTTTCTCAGAGGTTCTGTAATCTTCCAACTTGTTGAATTAATAACTTCATTATACTCTTTTTCAACAATATTAACCTTATCCCTTAAATTTCTGTTTTCTCTAATCTGAGTTGCAACTTTAAAAATGTATTTTTCCGTTTTACCTGAAACACTTAATACAATGTTACTAAAATTCTCGTTTTTAACTACAAACCACGGATCAACTACATCAAACACATAAATATTATCATCATTTATTTCACATGCATTTGTATCCATTATTTCTTGAAGTTCTTTATCATTGTCAGCTGTAAATTCAATAAGGCTTAATATTGAACATTCTTTTCTCGGGTCTATCCTTACTCTCAATGCATTCTTAGGTATATCTTTTATATAAATAGTCTCCACACCATTTTCATCAATTTCAGGTTTTATAAAATATGAATTTTCGTGTAAAAATCCCTCACCATAATCATAGTAAACCTGCATGCCCGGTGTTTCATTCTTACAATATTCACTATATAGTTCATGTATATTATAGGTTTTCTGGCCCATTGACTCGTGAAGCTCACCGAGACTCACCTTACCTGAAGAAATATAATTCTGAAAATTTTGCTCCATTTTCAAATATTTTTCTATATTTTCTTCATCAAATCCAAGATCTTTAAATATTCCGGTTTTTACAAAAGCTACACTTTCAGGACATGTATAAACATAATAATGTAAGGCTCTATAGAGTAAAAACTCTACCGGTATTGGAAAATCCACCGTCCACTCGTAATCAATCAATGTCTGCCTATTTTCTGAGCTAATCACGTTAGCGAATCCATAATCGAGATTATTAAATTTACCACATTTTGTTTCTTGTGGAAAATCGAAATCTCCAAACATTTGAACAAACTTATTTGTTTTTTGAAACGGCTCTGTAGACGAATACTTTTTTATCATATTAAAGTATTCTTTAATTTTACTTAGTACAGCTTCATATCCCTGGTTATTATAAATATCATGAAGCAAACTCTCCATATCTGTTCCTTCAACATACGGAAAACGCAAGCCATCACTGGCTTCCTCATATGGCTGAATTGCCAATTCACCTTTCGGAAACATAGTTGCCAATCCCCAATATGCCGCTTTCATATTTTCAAAATGCTGCTTTCCTTCTTCATACAGTGGCTTTTTACAAATCCATCTAGCACCATCATTTTCAACAATGCTTGTCTCAATCGCATATTTTGAATTACGTTCATTTGAAAATTTCGAATAAATCAGTCTATCCATCTTTACTCTCCACACTTAGCCTCTACAAGAAATGAATTTGAGAAGAATGGGAACATCCCCTCATCAATTACCTGATCAAATACTTTGCTCTCATCAAACATATATATCTTTTGCCTGTCAAAATTCAGATTATTCTTATTAAGTGTACCCTTTTCCGGTAGAAAATCATCTGAATAAATCACCATAGGAAACTTATAATCCGGATAAGGATAATAGAATTTCTGTTCTATATAACCGGCTTTTTTTATAAGCTTTTCCAGTTCTTTTCTACCAAACGTATACACACCCTCTACGTTATTATAACCTTCTATTCCTTTGAATACGCCACCTATATGATCTTCCTGACAACCTGCCCAGTATTTCATACCAAATTTATTCTCAATGGCAATATACACTCTTCCATTTGGTTTTAAATGTCTTTTAATAATACTTAAAAATTCCAGATATGGTTCATTCGATTTTATATACAAAGCGCCATATTCCAATACTCCAATTAGAGTGATACAGTCATATTTTTGTGGCAGATTCGGTTCTATGACTTGAAAATTACCTACCATGATTTCAATATTATTATATTGTCTGTTACGGTAAGCATTTATAAGTGATCTTCTTTTAGACAAATCTATGCAAGTTACATTCTTTGCCTTTCTGGCAAGGGTTCCTGTAATGGCTCCGCATCCGGCACCTATCTCCAGTACTTCATCATCCTTATCAATTGGCATACTTTGAAGAATATTGCCTCTGATATCAGATAAATGATATAGAACCGGCCAGCTTTTTCTATCTGCTATTATTCTGTTAAATTCATTTGCAGGATATGTCTTTACTATGTCAAGGATTTCATCCTCTACATCTCCATCACTGTAAAAATCCTGTCCTTCGTAATACTCATAATTAACAGTAACATTTCCAATCTGTTCCGTCATATAGCACCTCTATTTTAGTCTTCTAAAATATTAACCTCTGAATTCATATCATAATACCCTACCGAATTCTTTTTTGCAACCACGTTAAGATTAAGTAAATCATATAATCGGTGATATACAGTGAATGTTCCCATCTTAAAGCCTGTACACCCAAATGAAATCAAATAATCTCCACCCTGTAAATTCATGTTCTGAGTAAACTCTATTGTTCTTACATCGCCTGCTTTATATTCATCATCATCAAGTCCTTCAAGCTGTGTATTTGTACCTGTTATCTCTGTTCCCTTTAAATCTTTTATCGTGAATGCAAAAATAGGTGAATCTACATCCTGCATGAATTTCACCTTCATTTTAATTGTACATTCTGTATTTTTTTCAATAGTATTACTTAATCTGCCATTATGGTCAACAATGGCAAAATCAATAATATTGGCTTCTCCATTTCCATATGATTCATGATTTGGATTAACATTGAACGCATTTTGCCAAAGTTCTCCTTCTTTAATCTCGTCAATGTGAGTTGCATCAGATGTTTTTGCCATATCCATAACAGCATCATGTTCCTGCACTAGAAGCTTCTTATACATATTCACCATATCCTTAGGCGAACCCTCTGCAAGCTTATCTCCTTTATTGAGCAGTACTACTCTGTCACAGTATTTATTGATTGAGCTTAAATCATGGCTTACAAACAGAATTGTTTTTCCGTTCTTCTTAAATTCTTCAAACTTGTGATAGCATTTAGCCTGAAAGAATACATCTCCAACCGACAAAGCTTCATCAACTATCAGAATCTCTGGATCAATATTTATTGCAACCGCAAATGCCAGTCTTACAAACATACCACTTGAATAAGTTTTAACCGGTTGGTTAATAAAGTCACCAATATCCGCAAAATCAAGGATATCCTGTAATCTCTCATCTATTTCTTCTTTTGTAAAACCAATCATTGTACCATTAAGATACACATTTTCCAATCCTGTATATTCATTATTAAATCCAGCTCCGAGCTCCAGTAAAGCTGAAATCCTGCCATCCACTTCTATATTTCCGGCTGTTGGATTTAATACTCCTGTTATAATTTTTAGTATAGTTGATTTTCCGGATCCATTAGTTCCTATAATTCCAACGGTCTCTCCTCTTTTCACCTCGAATGAGACATCATTTAATGCATAATGCTCCTTATATCGTTTTTCCTTTGTAATTCCCAGAGCCTCTTTAAACCTATCCGATGGTTTATTGTACAGCTTATACATTTTGCTTATATGATTTATTTTGATTGCTATATCTTCCATCTGCCTATCCTCTTACCTATCTGATTCTTGTCTTTTACAGAACATCTGCAAAATGCAGTCTCAATTTTTTGAATAATCTTGTGCCAATAAAGAATGCAAGCAATGTAAATAGCCAAAAGTACAATGTAAGCCATGGGTGTTCCCAGAAGCCCGCCTTATTTATCAGTGCATCTCTGTATCCCTGAACAATATAATATACCGGATTAAGCTTTAATAATTTCTTTATTGTATCACTCACCTGCATTGTATCAATATTCCACAAAATAGGAGTCATCCATACCCCCACCTGTAAAATAATATTGACTATTTGTCCTAAATCCCTGAAAAATACAACCAATGGGGCTGTTATATATGATAATCCAAGAACAAGTAAGAACAGACACAATGAATAATATAATATCTGCAATGAATACCAATCCGGATAATAACCATATAAAGCATACATTATAAGTAAAAACACGATAAAGAAAATGTGAACAAATACTGCCGAGATAACCTTAACCAAAGGTAAAATATCTATGTTAAATACTACTTTTTTAACAAGGTAACTATAATCTATCAGTGCATTTGTTCCTCCATTCAAACCATCTGAAAAGAAAAACCATGGTATAAGACCAGCCATAAACCATAATGCAAACGGAAAATTTCCCACATCCTGACTTCTTAATCCTACCTGAAAAGCAAACCAATATACAAAAATAGTAATTAACGGCTGAATAAATGCCCATACTATTCCCAAAAATGATCCCGCATATTTAGTTTTAAAATCATTAAACGAAAGATTCGCAATTAATTTTCGATTGCTTATTATCTCTTTTATATAATTCATTAATTTTCTCCTACTCAGCCTCGTAGTGAACATCTCTGTTCTTGAATAAAATCTTATAGGAATCAACTGTACCTTTTCTCTTCATAGGATCTCTGTGTCTTATTCCAAGATAGTACTGCTTAAGAAAGTACTTCCAATATTCTTTCTTAGAAATATTCTTTCCAATCATTAAGAGCTTGTTCCTATAAACATGGTAAGTAAAGAAAGGTGACCATTCTTTACTGCTTCCTGTGTGAATATGCCTTACTACAGAATTAGGACAGAACATTATTTTCTTACCAAGTTTTTTTATCCTTAACGATAAATCCGTATCTTCATAGTACATAAAGAATCTCTCATCAAAGCATCCTGCCTTGTCAAAATCTTCCCTAAGCATCATTATAGATGCACCACAACCATTTGTAAGCTCACAACATTTATTGTACTCTTCACAGTCCTTTTCACAAAATCCTCTGTCAAACCCATCATATTCTTCATTTATTCCTGACCCTGCATTTTGTATAAGACTATACTTGTTCTCTTTTACAAAACTACTACTTAAAAACATCTTCGACTTTCCTAGATTTGCTTCTACTACTGTATCCGCACATTTAATCTCTGATCCGTCAACCGTAGACTTTACAGTAATTTCAATATCATAATCTGCTTCTACTCCCACACCTTCTAACAATGGTATGCATATCTGTGTATGCCCAAAACACACCAATTGTTCAGGCTCATACAACAGGTTCTTACAGAATTTACTATCTATGGTATATTTCTTGTTGTTTATCAATATTTCTTTTTCTATAATTATTTTGTCTGTTGTATTGAATTCTATTGTTATAAAATCGTAAAAGAACAAAAGCTTAGAATTCGCCATGCCGCATTCCGGATTTTCAAGCATAAAATGATACAAATTTGTAAGCCACTTTTCATCTACAGCAGTATCATTGTTCAAAAGAACAATATATTTTCCGTTTGATGCTTTCACACCGGCATTGTTTCCTCCTGCAAAGCCCTTATTTGCTCCAGTCTCAACAATATTCAGATTACATTTATCTGCATATTTATCCTTGAGATAATCAACAGACCCATCTGTAGAGTCATTATCAACAAATACAATTTCATATGCGAAATCATCATGCTTAAGTCTGATTAAAGATTCAAATAAAGCATCTATATATTTCCTACCATTATAATTTACTAATATTACAGATACATCATAGTTAAATGTGTAGCTCATTGAACACCTCTTCGTGACGACGATAAAACTCTTCTATCGAATAATCTTTTGCTCTCTCAACTGAAATTTTTGCCATTTTTTCTCTAAGAGCATCATCATTAGCCAACTTTAAAGTATACTTAATGCACTCTTCTCCATCATTCCATCTAAAGCCGTTGACTCCCTGCTCTACAGTTTCCTTTTGTCCACCCTTATTGATAACAACCGGAACTGCTCCATAACTCATTGCCTCAACTGTCGTTATTCCAAAGTGTTCCATCTTTTCAGGCTCTTTATTCTCATCAATACCATAACCGGTTCCATGCCAGAATATTTTTGCTCTGCTATATAAATCCATAAGCTCATCAAATGGACAATTCTCATGTATAAATACATTATCAACTGTTGCAGCCAGTGCTTTTATCTTATTAAGATACTCTATATCCATAGGTAAATTAGACACTGCACCTGCTAGATGATACTGATAATCTTTCAGTTCATCATGATGCTTCACAAAAAACTCAACCATCTCTAGCTGCTTTTTACTATGTGCGGCAACAAAAAACCTTCCAACACTTACTATAATATTCTCTTTCTTAGACTCTACATATCTTCCCTCTATCTCATTTTCGTTAAACACCGGAGGATATATGCATGTCTCCTTTTTATCAGGTTTCCAATATGTTGCTAACCAATGCTGTGTATATTTTGAATTAGCTATCATAGACTGGTAGCTATGGAAGAATTTATAGTCATAGAATCTTCCAACCATCTTTTGCCAAAAACTATCCTGCATTTCTGTTACAAATCTATGTGGTGGAAACATACACTGATAGATATTCACTTTTGCTCTTCCCATATGCTTACTTAAGAACATAAAATTAATAAACAGATCATATTCCTTTGTAATATTCTCAATAGTCTGCTTATTATGGAGAAACTCTAGCTTAGTGGTCGGTTTTTCAATATCAAGCTTACGAATATGTGTATTTTTAAGCTCTAACCCAAACTGATTATTAATATCATCTATAGTAACATAATCTTCGGCATGGATATCAACTTCGTTATAGTTGTGTACTAAAATATCAATTCTAACATCATAATTATAATACTTCTCGATAAACTGACACATATATCCCATATGCTTTTCTCCACCACCGAGTGTTGGTATATATGGATTAAGTACTAAAACTTTCTTTATACTCATAACATTAACCTTTCCTGTTCCTTTGTCACTAAATGCCTAAAAATTATACTCTCTACTTATACTTTTGTCAAATCATCCCCACACAGCCTGTCCCAGCCGTCTCATGGTCCCGGTCTTATACATATCATTTTCCTTATAAAACCGTTGTCTCACGCGTCTGGATTCACCTTCCAGTGCCGCATACCTTACCGCCAGGCTGTCATCGGGCAGATTATATGTCTTTGCAAATTCTCTCGCCTGAATCCGTCCCAGCTTCATGCTATCCTGTATCTGTTTTTTCTGCCAGACACGGTGCACAATATATGAGAGCTTGTTTATCCCAAGCGCTCCCAGGCTGTTGTCTCCATGCTGTCTGTACAGTATGGTTGGCTCATCTATGAATGCTGTTTTGCCAAACTGCGCAGCTACAAGTGCTGCCCACCAGTCATGCATTATTGTGTTGTCTATATTTGTGATGTGAAGCATCTTATCTCTTAAAGCTCTGTTCACCATCATTGTACAGCCTGTCACAGAATTCTGCAATATAAACTGATTGATTGTGTGCTTGTGACAGTCAAGACTCTGGTATTCGCTCATCGTGTCCGCTATTGTATTCAGCTCGCTATCAACCACGCGCAACTCCGTGTATACCAGACATGGAATCCCAGTTCTGAGCTCTTTACCATCATTCTTTCCAATTTCTTCCAACGATGCTTTCACTGTTTTCTCAATAGCCAGCATCTTATCATATGTCAGCTCTATCTTCTTTTCCAGCCATACATCGTCCTGATCACAGGTCATATAGTATGGTGCTTCCACCTGACCAAACATATAGAAAAAGTTGTACTTTGCGCCGCCGGTTGATTTACCCTCTATCAGATGTATCTTATCAGGGTATTTTTCCACATAGCTTTCTACAGCAGCTATCGTGTTGTCTGTAGAGCCATCATCGTGTATATATAGTTCCCATTCTCTGCAGGTCTGTGACAGGATAGAGTCTATCTGCTGACATATATATTTTTCTCCATTGTATGTAGCCATGAGTATAGCTATTTTGCCTGTGCTATGCATTCTTCCTCTTCCACTTTCTTCCGGCCCTGTTGCCCAGAAACTTTGCCGCACTGTCAAATATGCAGTGCACTGCTGCCCCTATCTTGAACTGCTTTAAGAGCTGTTTTTCTATGAAAAGCACCATCCTGATGCCCTCACCTGTGGTGCCGTCACACTTTATCTCATCCTTATAGGTCTCCATAAAAACCGCCACATCAAAGTTGCGCTTGTACTGCTGCTTAAATGTATAGTTGTGTGAGTGATACACCTGCGCTGTGGCACAATAGCCTATCTTGTATCCTGCCCTAAGTGCCCTGGCTGCCATCAGCATATCCTCATTTGTGAGCAGTGGGCTTTCAAAGCCGCCTATGTCTTCAAAGAAATCACGTCTGTAGGCTGAGCATACATCTGAGAAGAAATATGCCTTTATTCCAAGTCGTGGTATATCCTCTTTGCTTCGTACAAAGCTTTCTGCCGGATAATTAAACTCCCTGACTAATGCCTCGTCAGGCTTAGCATCCCTTCTTGGAAGCTGTCTCGCTGATATCATAACTACTTCTTCGTTTTCAAAGCCTGCCAGCATATTTTCCACATAGTGTTCATCTGAAGGCAGCGCATCCTGTGACAGAAACATCACTATATCACCCCTTGACATGGCTACAGCATAGTTTCTCGTGCCACCATGATCAAATTCACTTTGCTTGACCTTCAGTGTCCTAAAGCCTGCCTGCTCTGCCATGCGCACTGTGGCATCCTCGGATTCTGAGTCTATCACTATTATCTCATCGGGCGTACGGCTCTGTCTGCCCAGTATATCTATCAGACCGGGCATATACTCTGCAGCGTTGAGTGTAGGTATTATGAGACTTATTTTTATATTAATTAAATCCAGTTTTTTCATCATATTTCTCACATCTGTTATGTTTAATTCACATCTTGCACACCCGGCATTATGTGTTCACATATGTTCTGATTATTGTGCTCCATCCTCCCTGATTACAGAGAAAACGGTTCTGAAAAGTATCTTTATATCCAGCCAAAGTGAGCAGTGCTCCACATAGTACATCTCCATCCTCTGGCGCTCTCCGCTCTCATAGGTGGCGTTATTTCTGGCATATGCCTGCCAATAGCCTGTCAGTCCCGGCTTTACGCTCAGAAGCTTTGCGATGTCCTTACCGTATATCTCGGTTTCCTTCTCCACGATTGGACGCGGTCCCACTATGGAGAGCTCGCCCTTAAGTATATTGATTAGCTGTGGCAGCTCATCAAGGCTGGTCTTTCTCAGAAAGCCTCCTATTTTTGTAATTCGAGGATCATTGTCTATCTTGAATTCCTTTACATACTGCTCCAGCTGTTCAGGTGTCAGTATCTTTTCCAGATCACCTGCGTTCGTCTTCATGCTCCTGAACTTGTATACAGATATTTTCTTTCCCTTATAGCCGACTCTTGTGTGCCCATAGAACACGCTACCGCCATCACTCATTCTGATTATCACAGCGAGAATGATAAATACCGGTGACAGCACTATAAGTCCAAGCAGCGAGGCAGCAATATCCACCAGACGCTTTATAAATCTGTATACCGGCTTTCCGCTGTCTTCAGTGGCCTGATATGCCTGGATGTCATAGCATAAAGGCTCTCTATCCTTCACTAGCTCGCTCAAGCATCTCATCTCATCAACCAGCTGTGCCGGCATGACAAGCTCTCTCTTTGACACAGACCTGCACAGAGGACATACTGCCCTGAAAATAATCCTCAGATCAAGGCCCACCGTCCAATTCAGTATATATTCCTGGTCGTATTCGCTTTGCTCCTCCTCGGTAAGCAGCCTGTGCTCCCTGCTGTATGCCTGCCAGAAGCCTATGATTCCGGGCTTTACAGATAGACTTTTTCTGTGAAATGCAGAGTATTCTATAAACTCCGGCAATGATGGAGCCGGATTTCCCACCATGCTCATATCTCCCCACAGCACATTCCAGGCTGATGGCAGATTTTCAAGCCTTAATGCCCCAAGCATTCTTCCAACCAGTGTAAATCTCGGGTCTTTTCCCTTCTTTCCATCCAGTATCCATTTGTCATATCTATCCCTCGCATCCATATACATGGTGCGGAATTTGTAGTAATAAAATCTTCGTCCGTTTTTGCCGACTCTGACAAGCGATATGAGCACCGGGCCATGGTCCCCTGTGACTATTTTACCTATAAATCCTACAAGCCACACCGGCACTATAAGTATGCTTCCGGCCACACCAAACAGCAGATCTATGAGCTTTTTAATAAGTAGATGCCTTACACGGTATGTCTTATTCTTCCATGTGACCACTGCGTATTTTCCAAGGAAATCCATATAGTGCTCACCGACCTTGGCCTCATACTCGTTGACATTCAGGTGCACTGTCTTGCCCATCTCATTAAGTACTGTAACAAACTCTCTCTGCTTAAACGGATAGTTGTCTGGCAGATGTACAAACACTGAGTCTATCTCCGCTGTTGATATCACCTTAAGCAGGTTATCGGCAGTTGCGACGACCTCTATCTTGTCTACTATCTCACCGACCATATCACAGTCCAGTATTGCAATATTCGATATACGAAAATCCCAGTTTCTTGTGGTCTTTATCTTTTTTATCACTCTCTCCACCTGGTCCGAGGTTGTGACAAGCATGATTTTCTCATTGGCCCCTGAGCGGTGATATTCCTTTGTCACCAGTCTTTTCAGGAGCTGTCTGACTATCACAGTGAATATAGTACTCAGTATGAAGGTCATACCCATCTGCCCTCTTGAGAAATATTCACTTGTTTTTGTGAAATACACACAGCCGACTGTGATTGCCCCCACATATACATACATCTTCAGGACATTATATATTTCAGGAAAGAGCTTTCGGTTTATCAGATTATCATCTGCAAATGCCACGAAATGTACTACCACATATGCCACGAGCTCCACCAGAAATAGTGTAAGATAGTGCTCTGTATGGTTTATAAGTCCCGTTCTAAAAAAACCGAACTTATACCAGTTTGCAATCAGATACGATGTAAACATCACAATTATATCAAGAAGTACCTCAAGGTACTGAATTATCCATTTTTTTGAGTTCATATCTTTCTCCCGGATTTTTCCTTATCAGCAGTATCTATACCGGCAAGCAGTACAAGCAGGAAAGGATCATATGCCACCTCCAGCAGATGATGCTCCATAAAAGAGTGCACGCCAATCATGACTATTACTGCAAAAAGCACATATTGCTTTGCTCCTATTGCCTTGTGACCTATAACTATTAATAATATCAGCACTACAGCAAACACTATTATTCCATACTCAAACAACATTCTAAGATACATATCATCTATAAAAAAATATTTTGCAGGGTCTATACCGGTCGGGTCTGCAATGCCTCCCCAGCCCTGTTCCTCTATAAACTGTCCAAATGGCTTAACGCTATACTCACTCCACACTTTGTGGCTTACCATCAGCCTTTGAGATAGTACAGTATCTATTTTAACCATTATAGCATTGCTCTCACTATAAAAATAGCTCAGTGCAAGAAACAGACTCGCCCACACTATCGGCAGATATTTAAATATCACACACACCCTGCGCGCCAGATTTTTCCTCTCAAGCAGATAAATCAGGCCTGTCAAAACCAGAAATCCTGTCAGGCATACTGTTCCTGTAAATGCTCCTGCTTTTATATATATAAATACAGCTGCTGCTATCACTATAAGCCATCTGAGCCATGCCAGATATCTGTATTTTTCGTTTTCCTGTACTCTCTTCCATATACCAAGGCAGCTCACCGCCAATATCAGATAAAATATATGTGCCGCAAAGTCCGTCGGATATATGATGCCGTATGAATGTCTGGCTGCTGCTGCATTTCTAGGTGAATAGCCTATCACATCCGCTATCACACCTGTCTGACTGGCTATAGCTGCCACTATAAGCATGACCGATACTACCGCCGTATATACCTTTAGTATATTGTCAAACCTCACATTTTTTGCCCCGACAATAAGCAGTACCGGCTGTAGCAGCTCATAATAACCGGTCTGTAAACCTACTATTCCAAATATAAGAATAACTACGGCAATTGCAAGCTGCTCTTTTCTGCTGTAGTATCCAGAAAAAAGAACCTTGGCTCCTGTATACAAAACCATCGCTGCAAGAAAAAGCTTAAAGGTTCCTACCAGCACCTGCTGCGAAAACATGGTAGTCTCGTATACACATTTTGCGAGCACAATGCCATACAATATAAAGTATACTACATCCCATCTGTTATTTTTCTGTGTTGAAATTGATTTATTTTTGTCCATAAAAGATATTTTAACATATTTGTAATATATTTGCCACTTATTATTGTATATCCATATTAAATCTATATTAAATTCCTATACCAAAATAAGCTATGAACAGTATAAACCATCCATAGCTTATTGCAAGTTTTATTTATTCTAGAACTTAAATGTATTCTCCAGTGTCTCCCACTTCTGATCCTTATCACTTAAATTGATTGGTGTGCCATCCTCAAGTGTGTATCCGCTTCCGTCGGCGCTTCCCGGATACTCTCCAACAAGCTGTGGCCACTCAATGCCGATTGCAGGATCATTCCATGCAAGACCGCTCTCGTCTCCAAGGTGCCAGAAATCTGTTACCTTGTAGCAGAACTCTGCTACATCTGAGAGTACTAAAAATCCGTGTGCAAAGCCCTCCGGTATAAGGAATTGCTTCTTGTTCTCTTCTGTGAGCTCTACTCCAAACCACTTGCCGTATGTCTTTGAATCGCTTCTTAAGTCTACAGCCACATCAAATACTGAGCCTTTTACCGCACGCACAAGCTTTGCCTGTGGGTATTCCTTCTGGAAATGGAGTCCGCGGAGCACTCCCTTTGTGGAGCAAGACTGATTATCCTGTACGAATACTCTGTCAATGCCTGCCTCCTGCATGTCCTTTGAATTGTATGTCTCCATAAAGTATCCACGGTTGTCTCCGTGTACTGTAGGCTCGATGATGCAAAGTCCTTCGATTCCACCTACGTTTTTCTGTACTTTAATCTGTCCCATGATTTCTATGTCCTTTCTAAAAGTTAATCTCCTGCAGATATCTGTGCAGCGCATCCTGCCATGTAGGGAGTGGCTTAAATCCATTCTCTACAAGCTTGCTCTTGTCAAGTCTGCTATTAAACGGACGAGCTGCCTTTGACACACCATACTCTGCTGTGGTAACAGGTGCGACTGTGAGTCTGTCCTCAGAATACTCTGTATGTCCAAGCTCCACTGCCTGCTTGAAGATTTCCTTTGTAAAATCATACCAGCTGATATATCCGCCCTCGTTCGTAGCGTGATAGTAACCATATTTATCAGTCTCTATCATATCTACGAGCAATCTTGAAAGATCGAGTGTGTATGTCGGTGTACCAATCTGGTCACTTACTACTGTGAGCTTGTCATGTGTCTTGCCGACATTCAGCATTGTCTTGATGAAGTTCTTGCCATTCACTCCAAATACCCACGCTATACGCACGATAAAGTACTTCTCAAGGGTATTTGCCACTGCAAGCTCTCCGTCGAGCTTTGTCTGTCCGTATACATTGAGCGGTGCATAGTCCTTGCAGTCAGGCTGCCATGGTGTGGTGCCCTGTCCGTCAAATACATAGTCTGTGCTGATATATACCATCTTGGCATCTATCTTCTTGCAGGCATCAGCGATATTCTGAGTGCCGTCTGCATTGATTGCATGCACCTTTGCTTTTTTGTCATCATCCTCTGCCAGATCTACTGCTGTCCATGCTGCACAGTGCACTATCACGTCAGGCTTAAGCTCTGTGATTGTTTTTTCCACTGCATCACGGTCTGTGATGTCAAGTGAGACATATGGCATAGTTGTAACTGCTGTGCCATCATCTGCTCCGCTGTACTGTGGTGCTATATCTGTTCCGATTCCTTCGTAACCACGCGCTGCCAGGTCATTCATTACGTCGTGTCCGAGCTGACCTGCAACTCCTGTAACAAATACTTTCATTTGGGGTCTCCTTTATGCTTAATTATTATCGTGACTAACATCACCATATATGCGCAAAACCACCAGACAAGGTCTGGTGTCGCATTTCATGCTCAATGTTTTGCTTATATACGTTGATGTTATGCTATCGCATACGAAATATTAACATAATGGTCACTGCCTGCAAGCAGTCGTGTCCATTCTGTCAATATTTCTATTCACGATAATAACTATCTATTCGCGTACATCTTCTCGTAATAGTTCTGGTACTCTCCGCTGATGATTGTCTCCCACCACTCACGGTTGTCAAGGTACCACTTGATTGTCTTCTTGATTCCGTCCTCGAACTTGGTCTCAGGAAGCCATCCGAGCTCGTTGTGAATCTTTGTTGGGTCGATTGCGTAACGCATATCATGACCCTTACGGTCTCCTACGAATGTGATAAGGCTCTCAGGCTTGTTGAGCTCCTTGCAGATAATCTTTACGATTTCAAGGTTTGTCTTCTCATTGTGTCCACCTACGTTGTAAACCTCTCCTACACGTCCGTTGTGGATGATAAGGTCGATTGCCTTGCAGTGATCCTCTACATAGAGCCAGTCACGCACGTTCTCGCCTGTTCCGTATACCGGGAGTGGCTTATCATTAAGCGCATTTGCAATCATAAGTGGGATAAGCTTCTCCGGGAAATGGTATGGTCCGTAGTTGTTTGAACAACGGCTGATTGTTACAGGAAGTCCATATGTGCGGTGGTAAGCAAGCACGAGTAAGTCTGCTGCTGCCTTTGATGATGAATATGGGCTTGATGTATGAATTGGTGTATCCTCATGGAAGAAAAGGTCAGGGCGGTCAAGTGGCAGATCTCCGTATACCTCATCTGTTGATACCTGGTGATATCTTTTAATACCATACTTGCGGCATGCGTCCATAAGCACTGATGTTCCGATGATATTTGTATCAAGGAATACCTGTGGGTTTTCGATTGAACGGTCAACGTGTGACTCTGCTGCGAAGTTTACAACCATATCAGGATGCTCTTCCTCAAATAATTTGTATACGGCGTCACGGTCTGTGATGCTCTCCTTTACGAAACGAAAGTTTGGATTGTCCATTACAGGCTCAAGTGTTGAGAGATTTCCTGCATATGTGAGACAGTCTAAGCATACGATACGATAATCCGGATATTTGTTAAGCATGTGAAATACGAAGTTGCTTCCGATAAATCCTGCTCCACCTGTTACGATAATTGTCATTTTGATTTCCTCCTGATTCCCGCTTTTCGCAAGCGAGATTTAAATTATTTCTATTAAATTAATCTACCAGCTAACTAACGCAATATCGATTTTACTATAATTAGTACAGTTGCTCGCGGTATTTTCCATCAAGTACATCCTTTAAGTACTGTCCGTACTGGTTCTTCTTTACGAGCTCATATGTCTTTAATACTTCATCCTTTGTAATCCAGCCGTTTAAGTAAGCGATTTCCTCAAGACATGCTATCTTGCGGTGCTGATGTGTCTCGACTGTCTTGACAAAGTTTGTGGCATCTACAAGACTCTCATGTGTTCCTGTGTCAAGCCATGTAAAGCCCTGTCCTAAAAGCTCTACATTGAGTGCCTTTTTCTCGAGATAGATTCTGTTAAGGTCTGTTATCTCAAGCTCTCCTCTTGCTGATGGCTTAAGGTTCTTTGCGTACTCTACTACATTGTTGTCGTAGAAGTAAAGACCTGTGACACAGTAATTGCTCTTTGGATGCTCCGGCTTTTCCTCGATTGAAATAGCCTTTCCCTCTTTATCGAACTCTACGATACCGAATCTCTCAGGATCATCTACATAGTAGCCGAATACTGTGGCGCCCTTACCGCTCTCTGCGTTTTCAACTGCTGCCCTTAGTCTCTTGTTGAGTCCGTGTCCTGCGAAGATGTTGTCTCCGAGAACCATGGCTACGGTGTCATCACCGATAAATTTCTCACCGATAACGAATGCCTGCGCCAGTCCGTCCGGGCTTGGCTGTACCTCGTAGGTGAGGTTGACACCAAACTGATGTCCGTCTCCTAAGAGCTCCTTGAATCTTGGTGTATCCTGTGGTGTTGAAATGATCAGGATATCTCTGATGCCTGCATTCATAAGCACTGACATTGGATAGTAGATCATTGGCTTGTCATAAATTGGAAGTAACTGCTTTGATGTTACCATTGTGAGTGGGTAAAGACGTGTGCCTGAACCTCCCGCTAATATAATACCTTTCATGTTGTTCTCCTTTAAACTGAAACTACGTGCTGCACTTGATGCTTTCGGTCTGTAGAATCCACTGACCTGATTCATCATTTATCTGCATTATAAAAGGTGCCCCAAGGGCACCTTCAAGTACTTTTTTATATTTTTAGCATTTTTCACAAAATATATGCTTATAATATCCTGTTTTTGAATCATTTTCGTGCAATAAATACACCTGCATCCTTTGTGATATGGAACCCTCCCTCTGTCTTCTTTCTGACAAATGCCGCAAATTCCTTATAGCGGTCCACAATATACCTGTTCTGGTTGCCATGGCACGAGAGCACATACTCTATCACAGGCTCTGCTTTTTCTACCACAAGCTCATCCTTGTATTCATGCCAGCTTACCTCACCAAAGTATTTTCCCAGTATTGCCTCACCATTTTCTTTACCGAATTGCTCATACAGCCTTTCCGCTGACAGCTCTATACGGTCATCAAACTCCTGCACCAGGTCGTTTATTTCCTTCATGTGCCGTGAGCTGTATGTACTGCACACGAACACACCACCAGGCTTTAGCACCCTTAGGATTTCACTGCACACGGCATCCATATTGTCACAATAGAACAGTACATGGTCTGCTATCACGCAGTCATACGATGCATCCGGTTTATACAGCCTGTGGGCATCCATCACCTCATATGTGAAGCGCCTGTCATCTGCGCCTACATTTCTCGTTGCATCCCTTACCATGCCATATGATATGTCGGTCAGGGTTATCTGCATATCTGCCGGTATCCGGTCTATGTTCTGTGTCCATAGAGAGGCATCACCACAGCCCACCTCAAGCACTTTCTCCCCCTTGAAAAAGTCACACTCATCAAACACCCAGCTAAACCAGCTCACCGGATTCATTGAGAAATCCCTGTGAAGTTTAATTCTGGCTGATATATTCGAAGCATCCCTGTACTGCTGCTTTAGCTTTTGCTCCATCTCATTTATATTGACCAGCTCCAGCATATGACTCCAGTCCACGCTTCGCCCCTCGTCTATTACCTCTGAAGCCTCCTGCAGTGCTGATTTCATAAGCTTCATCTGCTCTATCCTCTCCTCCACGAGACCAAGCTGCATGTGAAGCGACTCAGACATGACATTGCTGTCCGTGTTTCTGAGCGTCATCTCCTTGATATCATCCAGGGAAAAGCCCAGATATTTGAGGAACAGTATCTGCTGTAGACGAGCAAAGTCGTCATCATTATAGAATCTGGCTCCGTTTTCGTTTACGTAGGATGGTTTTAAAATATTGTGCTCGTCATAATACCTGACAGTCTTTTTTGTAATATGCGCTTTTTTTGCAAATTCTCCTGAGGAGTAGTAGCCGGGTAGTTTCATATTCTCTAATTGCCTCCTTGATAGCCCATATACTCTATGATATAATCATTGGGTAGTCGAAAAGAGCTCGGGTGTTAATTCTGATTATAGACAACCACAAAAAGAAATAGCACCCCAACCGCCTAAAGTGAGGGTGCTAATCTTTATACTAATCAATCACTGAGGGCAAATCGGAATAACATCCGATTACCTTTGAGTAGATTATACAATAGAGTGGTTGATAAATCAATCACTCTTTTAAAAATCTATCTAAATTAATTTGGAGAATACAATGAAATACGATTATTTAATAGTAGGTTCCGGTCTCTACGGAGCCATCTTCGCCCATGAGGCAAAGGCCAAGGGCAAATCAGTGCTTGTTGTGGACAAGCGTCCTAACATAGCAGGAAATGTATACACCGAGAAGCAGGAGGGCATCAATGTACACATGTACGGAGCCCACATATTCCACACCAATGACAAGAGGGTCTGGAACTACATCACACAGTTTGCTGAGTTCAACCGCTTCACAAACAGCCCTGTGGCAAACTACAAGGGTGAGCTGTACTCAATGCCTTTCAATATGTACACCTTCAACAAGATGTGGGGTGTGGTGACACCTGAGGAGGCTGCTGCAAAGATTGAGGAGCAGAAAAAGGAAATAACCGGTGAGCCAAAAAATCTCGAGGAGCAGGCTATCTCACTCGTTGGCCGTGATATCTATGAGAAGCTCGTAAAGGGCTACACTGAAAAGCAGTGGGGCCGTGATTGTAAGGAGCTTCCGGCTTTCATCATCAAGCGACTTCCTGTTAGACTTACCTTTGACAACAATTACTTCAACGCTCTTTACCAGGGTATTCCAATCGGTGGCTACACCAAGATGGTTGAAAATCTGCTCGACGGCATTGAGGTCAGATTAAATACCGACTATCTTGAGCACAAGGCTGAGCTTGATGCTCTTGCTGACAAGGTGGTATACACAGGTCCGATTGACGCATACTTTGGCTTTAAGCTAGGTACTTTGGAATACCGCTCAGTTCGCTTTGAGAATGAGACCCTCGATATTCCTAACTTCCAGGGCAATGCCGCTGTCAACTATACTGACCGCGAGACTCCATGGACACGTATCATCGAGCACAAGTGGTTCGAGTTCGGCAAGGATGAGGATGGCAATGACCTGCCAAAAACTATCATCAGCCGTGAGTACTCTTCTGAGTGGAAGGCAGGCGATGAGCCTTACTACCCTGTAAACGATGAGAAAAACGGACAGCTCTACGCCAAGTACAAGGAGCTTGCCGATAGGGAGAACGGTGTTATATTCGGTGGTCGTCTCGGCGAGTACAAGTACTATGATATGGATACTACCATTGCTTCTGTACTTGATATGTGTGAGAAGGAGCTTGGCTAATATTTTATTTAAGCAGCCTGTAAAAGGCTTTGCTTATGTTATATCAAAACCGCCCATAGCATATTTGCCACGGGCGGTTTTTAGTTATTAAATATAATTGAAGCTCATTTCCACTCTTCATGCATAGCTACTGTGCATTTCTTCTTATAGCATGCTATTCCGTATTTTAATACATGCTTCACATCATACTGATACAAATAAGATGTATATCTCATTTTATCAATCTGTTTAATTGCCTCTTCCGCCAATTCATCAACATTTCCGTCATCTGCATATTTCACTTCAATAACAATTCCTGTATCGCTGTCATCTATAAGCACCTGAATATCACTAAAGCCATCCCCTGACTCACAGTTAGACCTTACTGACCAGCCCGCCTTGCAGCCCAATATGCCAAGCAGGATTCCATGATAAAAATTCTCCCTGATATTTTTCCGTACAAATGTATCTCTGACGCTTATGGTAGACTCCATAAATTCCGTAAACAGTTTTTCTACCATTTTCGCATCTGCGCCAAGCAATGCAATGCAAAAAGCATTCACCCTCTGTCCATCAGCAGACAGCCTTGCTCTAAAAAGCGTAAGTATATGCTCTATGATAATATTTCTGATTTCTAGATTAGGTACTATCAGATCATACCTTCTGCCATTCGGCTTTCCTCTGTAAGTCAGATAGCCTGTCATAAAAAGTGCACTCCACAGATTTTCTATAGAGTCATACATCTCACTATAGGTAAGCTCCTCGTATATTTCCTTCTGAATGATTTCTCCATTGACCAGCCTCTCAAGTTCACTTTTTGCTGCTTTATTCTGTCCATCTGCAATATCTATAAAGTGTTTTATCACGTCATTACCGCTTGTGTTGAGCCAGTAATTTTTCGGTTCCAGATCAGGATTTGTTATATGACTGTTGCAATAATTAATCACATCCCACGGACAGTATACATCCTCACTTCCAAAACGATATCCATCATACCATGCCTTCACAATATCGTATTTATCATCCTGACCATAATAGTGAAGCAATTGTCTGACTTCGTCATCAGTAAATCCAAAGCTCTCGTCAAATTCCTCATCTGTTATTGAAAATACATTAAAATTATTGAGTCCTGTAAAAATACTTTCCTTCGCCACCCGAAGGCACCCGGTAAGCACCGCAAATTCAAGGCTGTCATTTGTTTTCAAAACGCTTGAGAGCATATTTCTGATTAAATCCACCATCTGCTCATAATATCCATTCTGATTTGCCTTTGCCAGCGGAACATCATACTCATCTATCAGTATAATAACCTTCTTATTAAAATGCTTCTCAAGCAGTGTGGTAACGGTTTTTAATCCATTTACAGCAATCCTTCGGCTCGTTTTATTTTCCAGCAAACCCTTAAAGGTCATTTTCTCGACATCTGTCAATTGACTGCTTTCTAATAAGAACTGATTTTCCAGTGCCACTTCAAATACCATGTCGCACACCATATCAAATGCATCATCAAAGTTTAAAGCCTCAACACTCTTTAATGAGACTGAAATCACCGGATACTGTCCCATATACCTCTCACACAGCGCTTTATTTTTAGAAATATATAATCCATCAAAAAGTGTCTTGTCTGTACCTATCTCAAAGAAGCTCTGCAGCATACTCATATTGAGTGATTTTCCAAATCTTCTCGGTCTGGTAAAAAGATTGGCCACTCCTCCTCGATTAACGAGTGTCTCTATCAATCCGGTCTTATCCACATAATAATAATCCTTTTTTATCATATCAGGAAAATTCTCTATTCCTATTGGAAGCCTCTTCATACTGACCCTCCGATTTTTATTCAATAATCTTGTTTGTATAAAAATATATACCCATACTATATACTTAACAAAAATAAATCAGCTATACTAATGTTTATAGTATAGCTGATAAATATACAAATTACAATTTTTTTCCGGCCAGATTTATCTCCGCCGCCGGAATATGCTCCCTCAGGCACTCATATCCGCATTCCTTCGAATACGCATATATAGCCGGAAGCTGTCTTGACAGAAAGAGCGCCGGTGCTTCTGTCACAGAGTATGCGCCACAGTGCCCGAACTCTATAATATTATCAATTTCCAGTCTTGGTAAGACAACTTCACGCACCATGACATCTGCAACTGTACATAAACTTCCACACAAGGTATAGTCCTCACAATCATTTGCTTTCTGCATATTTTTATTAATAATATCGTTTATACATTCATATCCAACCATGCCACGTACTCTACATACATCAGATGATTTTTCAAGTTCCCAGTCAATACCATCAAACACCTTAATCGGCGGCACCTGCATAGCCATTCTCTGTCCAAAGTAATTCAGGTGGTGGATTCCTCCATCCAGAATTGCATAATTGGCATCGCCTGTCGATTTTAAGTCCTTTACCTGTGTGTAATATTTACCGCATGAGGCCGCTAGGAAGCGTCCCATCTCAATGCCAAGCGGATATTCCACAGCAAATTCTCTAAGCACCTCTGCTGCCTCATCAAGTGATTGTTTTTCCTTTTCCTGCCAGTCATCCTCAAAATACTCCACGTAAAGCCCCGGGCCATACTCTACAAGCTGTGGCTCAAAGCCGTATTTTTCTTTTAATCCGGTCAGTGCAGACTTTATTTTTTCCAGGTCCTTATTTATTTTGCGCAGGCTCTTCTGTGTGCCGGAATAGTAGTGGATACCCATTACCGCAATACCCTTAAACTCATCCGGATGCGAAATAATGTATTCAATATCCTCAAGCGACATGCCAAACTGGTTGCCACTTGTCAGGCGCAGTATGACCTGTGCTTTCGTTTCGGCAAACTCGGCTTCATGCGCACCTTCCTGTATACATTCAAGCATCACTTCTGATATCAGCGTCGCATGTCTTATGCTCTCACATGTCAGTATGCCGGCGCCATATGAAACTGCTCGCTCTATATCGCATTTTTCCTTCATCACACCTGAATAGATGATGCTCTCCGGCTTCACGCCAAGTGCAATACATATCTCAAGCTCTCCCGGGCTGCACACCTCCACATGATCTAAGCCCTCCGGCAGCCTGTGAAGCAGAAATGGGTTTGCCTTTATCGAAAAGCAAAGCGATATCCTACGTCCTCCTTTACAATCAAGAGCAGCCCTTATCATGGCTGCTCTTTTTGCAAACTCATCCGTATCAAATACATAGTACGGTGTCTGTCTCATATGCTTTATTCCTCCACAAGCTCTTTCACAAGCTTCTCGATTGCATCTACTGAGTTGAAATTCTCAGGAACCAGATCCTTTGGTCTGATTGTGATATCAAACTCATCAGTCAGCTCCGATACGAGTGAAACTATATCAAATGACTCAAGAATTTTGTCATCGATAAGCTTTGTCTCCTTCTCAAAATCCACATCCGGTCTTAATTCCTCTAAAATCTCTAAAATTGTGTCTCTCATTTTACATTTCCTCCAGTTTTTTCATATCATATTTTCCGTTTGGAAGCTTAGGAAGCTGCTCCAGTTTCTTGATTTTCCTTGGCACCATAAAGCCCGGTAGCTCGTC
The DNA here is from genome assembly GCF_052118705.1 of Agathobacter sp. LCP21S3_B2. Taxonomy (NCBI): domain Bacteria; kingdom Bacillati; phylum Bacillota; class Clostridia; order Lachnospirales; family Lachnospiraceae; genus Agathobacter; species Agathobacter sp. LCP21S3_B2. The sequence continues at coordinate 31,470 of NZ_JBQKGQ010000015.1, forward strand.
CCTCAGTGCCAGCGCAAGGCTTCTCCTGTCACAGTCACCTGTGTAGAAAAGTATCAGCACCTCTTTTGCTTTATTATATATAACGCAGCTTTCTGCGACTCCCTCGACCACATTGGCGGCATGCTCCACCTCGTCAAGCTCCACACGGTGTCCCATGTGCTTTATCTGGCGATCCATACGTCCACAGAAATGAAGTATGCCGTCCTCATCGAGCCTTCCGTAATCCCCTGTGCGGTACATCCGCTCAGGATAAGCCTTGTTGAGTGGATTGAGTGTAAATGCCGCTTCGGTTCTCTCATTGTCATTATAATACCCCAGCGCCAGGATTGGTCCACATACGCATATCTCGCCCTGTTCTCCGACAGCCGGCTCATTTCCATGCTCATCTATCAGGAAAACTCTGTAATTGTCATAAGCGCGGCCTATCGGAAGCACCTCGTCATCTTCCACTGTATGATCCACGCTATAGTAGGTGCATGATGCTGTGGCCTCTGTCGGTCCATACTGGTTCACAAAATGTGCTTCCGGCAGATTTTCCTGCCATTTTCTGAGTACCCTGCACGGCATCACTGAGCCTGAGAAGCAGATTTTTCTGAGACTCTTAAGCCCTACTTCCTCAAATGCGCCAAGCGATGTGAGGATAGTAAATGCCGAAACACTCCAGCCGACACTGCTGACCTTCTTATCATTCATGTAATCAAACAGGGCATTTGGCTCCATAAAATACTCTTTTGGAATAATCGCTGTGCTGCAGCCGGTTTTTAGAGGCAGATAAATGTCCCTGATTGCCGCAATATAGTCAAGCGGCGACTGATTGCCCAGCACATCACTTTCCTCTATATGCATCACATCACAATATGCGTTGATGTACGTCATAAGTGACAGATGTGATGTCATGACTCCCTTCGGATTGCCGGTGGAGCCTGACGTGTAGATAATGTACAGCGGGTCTGTCATGGACATCTGTCGGCGGACTGCTGCGAGCTTCTCCAGTGAGCTGTCATCTGTTTTTCCTGCACAGCCTGCGACAACACCACCATCTGTATCGTTATCACTATCCGTCACAGCGTCTCCTGCTGATTCTCTGATTTTACAATTACTATCAGCGCACGCCGCCTGCTCGAAGCGCGATATATCCTCAGCAATAAATATCTGCGGTCTATCGAAGCCTTCTGACTTTGCCAGCTCATCCACTATGCTCTCCACATGCTCAAGGCTTTCCCTGTCTGCAACAATAGCCCTTGGACACAGATTTTCAAGAATTTTCTCAATTCTCTTGTCAGGAAGCGATGCATCAATCGGCGCATACGGTCTGCCTGCATATACCACTCCCAGGAAGTATGCCGGTGTCACCATTTTCCTTCCGGCAAATACTGCAACAGGGGTTCTGTCCACTCCAAGCTGTTCTATCAGATATGCTCCTGTATTTCTTGCTATATCATACACCTGTGCAAATGTAATGCTGCTTTCAATATCTGAAAACGCAGCCTTGTCAGGGTATTTTGCCACTGTGGCCTCAAGCCACTCCAGTACGTTTTTCATCTTATTCCTCTTTCATGCAATAATAAACGTTGCCGGGAAAAATTATAGCACATAACATCCGAAAAAAATGTCATGTGCTATCGAATTAAGAATTCTTAAGAAAGCCTTAATATTTCTCTGTAGGTTTTTCTATATTTGATTCTCCTATTAAATATATCGGTCTGTCCTTTGCCTCAAGATAAAGCTTTGACAGATACAGTCCAAGTATCCCTATACTAAGAAGCTGTATGCCACCGATAAAAAGAATGATGACCACAGTTGATGCCCAGCCTGCTACCGGATCACCAAACACAAGTCTTCTGATTATGATAAAAAGCATGGCTGTTATCGCCACAATAAAGCTGAACACCCCGGCTATTGAAGCCATGTATAGCGGAGCGTTGGAAAATGCCACTATTCCGTCAAGGCTATACAAAAAGAGCTGCCAGAATGACCATTTTGTCTCACCTGCCACCCTATTTACATTCTCAAACTCAAGCCACTTCACCTTAAAACCAACCCATCCAAACAGTCCCTTTGAAAACCTGTTGTATTCCTTGAGGGACAGCAGTGCATCCACGTATTTCCTGTTCATAAGCCTGTAGTCGCGTGCGCCGTCAACCATATTGGCCTTTGATATTCTGCTCATGAGCCTGTAAAATTTTCTGGCAAAAAAAGATCTGATCGGTGGTTCACCCTTGCGTGTCACCCGCCTCGTGCCGACTGCATCATACCCCTCTTTAGTAAGAACCTGATACATCTTCGGAAGCATCTCCGGGGGATCCTGAAGGTCTGCATCCATTATTGCCACATACTCACCCACAGCATGCTGCAAGCCTGCATACATGGCTGCCTCCTTGCCAAAATTACGCGAAAAAGATATGTATTTCACACCGGAATCATTTGTCGCAAGCTCCTTTGTGACATCAAGTGTCCCATCTGATGAGCCGTCATCCACTATAATCAGCTCATAGGACAATCCCGCTGTCTCACTCTCTTGATTCATCTGATTAAACAGCTGGGTTATTTTATTATAAAAAAGAGGCAGAGCCTCTTTCTCGTTAAAGCATGGTACCACAATGCTTATCTTATTTTTTTCCATATAAGCCACCCTGCATATAATATCAAATAAATAAAAAATCCGATTGCTGCTCCTGCCGTATTGGTCACAAAATCATCCAACTGACAATATCCCCTGCCTGTGATTAACTGCGTATACTCAATTGCAGCGCTTGTAAGAGCACCAACAGGTATTGTAAACCATCTCATCCAGTTTTTAAAAACCAGCGGAAACAAAAGTCCAAATGGTATAAACAATACTATATTTTCTATAAAATAAGCGTGCATTTGCAGTGTCATGCCCCAAGTGCTCCACAGCACCATATCGGCGACGCCCGTTCTGCTTCCCGGCTCCCTTGAATAATACACTATCATTATAAGCGTATACATATAAGCCACAAATGCGCCGCAGAACAGCATATGCCATATTTTGCCCACTATCTTTTTTCTTCTCTCATCTGCCTGTGATACCTCTCTCATTGTGAAAAGATATCGCAACAGACACACAAAAATATACATCGCAATGCAGATTAAAGCCAAATATACCGCTGACGGAAGATATTTGAACTTTTCCTGTATGTCTCTTATTATATAATCCTTTAAACTCAATGTCCTTTTTTATGCTCCTTGTAGGCACGAATGAACTCCAGCTGTCGTTCATCGTCCTTTTTCTGTTCGTCATCAGACATATGACTCACTTTAATAATTATACACAATATTATGCCAATTACAATAATACCGGCACATAATATAAAAATAATTAAGATTTCAGGCATAGACTATTTCCTCCGGCAGAATTTAATTCCTATTCTCTCTACAGATTAAATTATATCCACTTAATTTATCTTAATTCACTCATTTATGAACCCTGATAACAGCAAAAGCTGCATGATATTCTCACACAGCTTTTGTATATTACGTGTATTATCTTTGGCATTAACCTTTATTTCAATTTTGCAACAACCATATCCACATATTTCTGACAGATTTCTTCGCTCTCTGCCTCAACCATGACACGGATAACAGGCTCTGTGCCGGACTCACGCACAAGTATACGTCCTGTATCACCAAGCTCTGCAGTAACCTGGTCGATGGCCGCCTGAACCTCAGTATTGGCAAGTGCCTCAGCCTTGTCAGCTACACGCACATTCTGAAGTACCTGTGGGTAAATGTTAAGTCCCTCACATAACTGGCTCATCTTCTGTTTTCTCGCCATCATGACCTCCATCATCTTAAGGCTGGTAAGGATACCGTCTCCTGTTGATGCATACTTAGAGAAAATGATATGTCCTGACTGCTCTCCGCCGATGCGGCAGCCGTTCTGCTGCATGTACTCGTATACATATTTATCACCTACTGCAGTCTTTGCGTAGCCGATTCCAAGCTCATCAAGAGCCTTATAGAGTCCAAAGTTAGACATAACTGTTGTGACAACAGTATTGTTATCAAGCTTTCCTCTCTCTTTCATGTACTTTCCATAGATGTAGAGAATATGGTCTCCTGTAATTACATTGCCCAGTTCGTCTACACAAAGACATCTGTCTGCATCTCCATCGTATGCGAAGCCTACATCAAGTCCATTGTCCACTACATATTTCTGTAAGCCCTCGATATGTGTAGAACCGGCATTGTTGTTGATGTTGAGACCGTTTGGCTCATTGTTGATGACATAGCACTTTGCTCCGAGTGCCTCAAAAATAGACTTTGCCATATTCCATGAGCTTCCGTTGGCACAGTCAAGACCAACCTTCATGCCCTTGAATGAGTAGACTCCAAGCGATATGAGGTATCCCATGTAACGGTTACGGCCTGCCACATAGTCAACTGTGCATCCGATAGCATCCTTATGTGCATAAGGCAGCTCCTTCCACTCCTGACCAAACAGGCGTAGCTTGCCGTCTATATAGTCCTCGACAAGGAGAATTGTCTCCTCATCCATCTTCTCTCCATTGCTATTGATAAGCTTGATTCCGTTATCATAGTAAGGATTGTGGCTTGCTGAAATCATGATACCACAGTCAAAATCATCTGTTCTGGCTACATATGCTACTGATGGAGTTGTGGTAACGTGTAATAGATATGCATCTGCTCCCGATGCTGTAAGTCCTGATACCAGCGAATACTCAAACATGTAGCTTGAACGTCTTGTATCCTTTCCTATTACTATCTTTGCCGGTTCATCAAGCTGTTTCTGCTTCTTAAGCTCTCCATAATACCAGCCTAAAAATCTACCAATCTGATATGCATGCTCTGCTGTTAAATTAACGTTGGCCTCTCCACGGAAGCCGTCTGTTCCAAAGTATTTTCCCATTGTCGTCCCCTTGTGAATAAATTTTTCTTATATTATACACTTAATAAATATGTTTGTGTAGTAAAATAAGCTTATTTGTTAAATTATTCGACTTCATAAAATCAATTGTTTATTAATGTGATAAAATTGACATATTATGTAAATCAAGGCTACATAGATATCTTATGACACTCCATATAGTATCTCTTCTCATTCGCTTCTCCGATTGAGAATGTCTTTCTCGGAAGTACTCCGCCCGCATTGATTGCAGGAAACAATGTGCTCTTGTCTATCGACTGAAGAAAAATGCCACATCCTTTAGTCTCCTGTACCAGTCCGTGAAGTGCCTCATCACCATGGATATAGTCAATTACCACATTGGCATGTGTCTCAAGATATTTATCTAAAATACCCTGAAGTATCTCAACCGGAAGACGATCACCGCGGTTTGTAATATTTATTCCATGTGTCTTAATTGCTGCTGTGCAGGTTCCATCATTATTTTCCAGAATCGCTTCATTGCCATTTGCCGTTTTTGCACTGTCACCGCTTCCTGATTCAATATACTCAAATACTATCTCATCGCCCTCAGTGCTCTCAAGCCCCTGTTTTGTGATTTCAGCTTCAAAAAACGACAGCATATCCTTTACATCAACATTTGTAAGAAGTCTGTGAATAGGCTTAAACTCAAGTGCCCCACTATGCAGATTGCAGATTTCCACAAGAGCATACCTTGCAGGATGAGTTTTCAACTGCTCCTCTGTGAATTTTCCTGATTTTTTGATATTTTCCCAGCAGGTCTTCGCTGTCGCAAGCGAATGGTTTCCATCACCTACTGCAAACAAAAAGCCTCCACAGCTATTCTGTTTTGCTGCAAATGCCTCTGTCACCTGCTTTGCTGCCTCACCCTCGACAGCATAGCCGCGGATATGTCCGCCACCCTGCATAAGGTCTGTATCGTAAAGCTTACGAAGAGTATCCCTGATGGCATACACACACTCGATTATACCATGCTTTACAGCTCCTATATTTATAACATTTTCCCTTGAAGCTTCCATGCATCCATCAGTATTTTGTCCGTCTATCGGATCATCAACAAGCAGCATAACATGTGGCAGCTCAATCGCAGCATGCTCCCTGATTTTCACTCTCGGTGGTATACGCGAGATTACAGTTCCCTCGGTAGCTCTGATAAGTGTCTTCTTTTTCGGGTCGAAATCATAGTCATCCAAATCAATAAGTCCTACTATTCCAAGGCGTACCCCAGACTCTGTAGTACGCTCAACAAGCACATATCCGTCTGTCACTGCCTGCTTTAAGGTTCCATCTGTGAGATATGTATCCATCGTGGTATTGATATATTTGATTCTCTCATCATCTGTCATTGAAGCATATTTTGTTTTCCTGCCGGTTTCTTTGTCATTTTTGACACCATCCCCTGACGAATTGCAATCATTCTCCTGTTTTGTAATTGTTCCCAGATATATCTCAGGGAACACCACATTAAGCGTTGAGGGTGCATCATCCACATACTTTTCCACAGCATCCCAATAATCCGCCTGACTTGTGAACTGGTCACAGGCGATAACTGACCATTTTTCCATATCTATATCATCGTTTGGCAAAAGAATATTTGCCGTATTGAAACAATTTGACATATTAACAATTCTCCTTTAAATATACAAAATATATAACAAAAATCCGCTATACTCTATAGTATAACGGATTTTTGTTTATTTGCATATATTAAATTCCTTTTGTTGTAAGAATTCTTCCAACTGCATCATCTAATTTTTCTGCCGGTATCTCTCCACTGTTAACCGCTGATAATACCGCATTATAGCTGCCCTCGAAGCCTGTTGAAACATAAATCATGCTCATTCCTGCTTTAACCGCTGCCACAGCCGCCTCATCCTGTGTACATACCTTATTAAGAGATGCGTCTGATAAATCATCTGTAATCAAAAGGCCATTAAAGCCCATGGTAGTTCTCATATAGTTTACGGCACCTGCTGATGTAGAGCATGGCGTGGTTTCCTCTCCTGTCACACTCTGGCAAAGCACATTTCCCATCATGATTGCCGGAACACCTGCTTCAATTGCCTTCTGATATGGCACAAAATCAGATGCCTCAAGATCCTCCAGCTTGTCTGTCATCCAGAGCATTCCTGTCGCTGAATCTGTAGTAGCCTTTCCTTTTCCCGGAAAGCTCTTTGCTACAGAATTGATTCCTGCACCATTATAGCTGCTTACCTGTGCTGCAACACAGTCACCTACAGTCGATGACTCGCTGCCAAATGCATATGTATCGTTATCTGCATTGTCACCGTATGCTATATCCGCTGTCGGCCCAAAATTCATATTAAGGCCATTGGTAGCCATATATGAGCCTATCTTTCCTGCACTGCTGCCCGCTGCGTCAGCATCTCCAAGCTGTGATGGTGCCTGCTGTGCCTCATATCCATTAGCTGAAGCAAGAGGAAGTCTTTCTCCACCTTCTTCATCAATTGCAAGAAACAGATTCACGCCCAGTCGCTCCTGCGAAAATGACTGAAGACTGCTCATCATCTTTGTAACTGCAGCCTCACCTGAGAAATTCTCCTGTCTAAAAACAAAACCACCAAGAGGATATGTACCAATAGCTGCCTTTGTCTTATTACCGGCCTGAGTGAACTGTGATACACCTGTAATCTCCTCAGGTCTCGTAATGAATAGCTGAGCTACCTTTTCCTCTGTTGTCATAGAAGACAGCTTTGTCTTGACAGAATCTGACATAGTAAATGCCGATGCTGCCGGCTGTCCATCAGCTTGTACCTGCTGAGTTCCATCCGTCTCCTGAGTAGGATTCTGTGTCTCCTGCTGGCTTTCTGTTATTTTCTTATTCGCCTTATTCCCCGGCATCACAAAATGCACTGCTCCAAATACCAGCACAACTATCAGTGCAATTACTTCTATTGTGATGAGATACTTATCTCCATTTTGTCTGAAGTTCATATTTAATCCCCAAAATCTGTATTTGTTAAATCATTATTAGGCCCACTGACTTTTGCAGATAATGCACTACTGTACTCATTAACAGTCGCACTAGGAGTGTAACCTGTATCTCCGTCAAGAAACTGATGAACACCTGTTGCCATGTCTGCAAGTGTAGTAGGCACCTCAACCCATGCACCATCAACCTTTCCACCATAGAATACCTGTGGATATGCTGTCGAATCCTCAACAGTGTAATCTGCAAGGTTTTTGAACACTGAAAGAATCTCATTTGTATCATAATTGGTATTAACATGGCTGATAAGATCTGATACCATCTTAATTTTTGCAGCTGTATTCATCTCTTTAGCCGATTCAAAAACCTTAAAAAGAACTGTTCTCTGTCTCTCAGCACGTTTATAATCTCCACCTGCTGTATAACGGATTCTTGAATATGCAACTGCCTGTGTTCCATCAAGTGTATATGTACCGGCTGATGTAATATGGTCAGAGCTTGTACCACGCACTTTATTGACCTCGTCAATATATCCGTTAATTACTTTAACCTCTGAATCATCAAGATCCTGCACAATACCTCCAACTTCATCTATTATCTCACCGACTGTGTTAAAGTTTACAGTTACATAATTTTTAATATCAAGATCCAGATTTTTGTTAAGCGTATCAACTGCAAGCTTCGGACCACCAAATGCATGAGCATGTGTCACTTTCTGATATCCATGACCATCAATATTCATCATACAGTCTCTAAAAATGGATACCATACGTATCTTTTTAGCATCATGGTCAACCTTTACAACCATAATGGAATCCGATCTGGTTCCCTTGTCAAGCTGATCTGAACGGCTGTCAACACCAAACAATGCAAATTCTTCTATTCCTGATTTATCAGGAGTATTCTCATCTGTCTTCTGACTTTCTTCTTCAGACTCCACTGCCTCTGAGCCCTTATTTGCATCATTGGTTCCATTATTCTGAACCTTACCGCTGTTAATTTTAACAAGTACAACTGCTATTATTACAATCAAAGCAACAAATACAACTGCTATTATTATATTTTTCCTTTTCTTCATCTGCCACAATTCTCCGTCATCGTATTACTGTCTATTTTTCTTCCTCGTCTCTACCATAGTAATTGCCATAGTAATTACCATAATAGTTGCCATAATAGTGACCGTATTTGGATTCCTCAAACTTGCACTTATTGAGAACCGCCCCAAGAATCTTCACTCCTGAATCCTCAAGTGTACGCTTTGTATTGATGATTGCACGGCTGCTTGTAACATTCTGTGCTGCAACAATGACAGCTCCATCAACATTCTTTCCGACTACTGCAGCATCAATTGCAGCTCCTGTAGGCGGTGTATCAACAAGCACATAGTCAAAATTCTTCTCTCCAAACTCTATAAGCTCTGCAAATTCTTTTGTCTCAAGAAGCTCTGTAGGATTTGGCACCTCATGTCCTGCAAATAAAATAAATACACCTTTTATATTGGTCGCATAAACAACCTTGTCCAAACCGACCTGTCCTGAAAGATAATGTGACAATCCGTAAATCTTCTCTCCACTTTCAACCTTTGCTCTGAGTCGTCCGACAAGAACTGACTTACGCATATCTGTATCTACAACAAGTACTGACTTCTTTGAGTCTGCCATTGACCTTGCAAGATCCATAACAACAGTAGTTTTTCCCTCATTAGGAACACTACTTGTAAAAAGGATTGATTTCACTCCCTTACCACTGAAGCTGATGCTTGTCTTTAAAGCTCGGAGTGATTCTTTCATTGTATAGCTCTGGTCTTTTATCTGATTAATTACTACTGTTTCCATTAAACTGCCCTCTTTTTACTGCTTGAATTAGATGTCTTTGATTTTTTCTTTCTCCTCTTTTCCTTTGCTCCATCGTACTCAGTCGTATCAACAGGAAGTGAAGCAAGTACCTTGAGTCCTGTTCTGCTCTCCATATCATCAGCATTAGAGATTGTATCATCAAGCATATATCCAAGTACTACCATTCCTGCCGCAAGGAAAAGTCCCAGCACCGCACCTATTACAGTATTCTTCAGAATATTGTTGTTCACAGGTGTCTTTGAAGCGTATGCGGTCTGAATAATCTTTGGCTGTGACTGTTCCATATTATCTGCTATGTACTGTGACGAAACATTTGCTATCTCATCCGCTACAGCCTTTGCGTCATCATAATCAGTGTCTGTAACTACAATTTTTAATACACGGGTATCTGTAGGGTTTTCAATTGATACTCTCTGCTTGAGCTCTTCATATGTCTCATCCATATTCAGATTGTCAATAACCTTTGAGAGTACTGTTCTTCCGGTGATTACATACTCATAATCATTTGTAAGGCTGGAGCCTACCTGTATATCAGCAAGACTTGTGATAGATGTAGACTTTGTAAGTACATACATCTCGGCTGATGCATCATACTCCGGTACAAATGTAATCTTGGAATACAATCCAAATACTGCTGCAAGAAGCACTATCGATGCTACAAGCGCTTTCCAGTGCTTCACTAGTTCGTGGAACAATGCCACTAAATCAATTTCAATTTCCTGATCTCTTATTGGTTCGTTATTTTCCATTTTCCTGCCCTTTACATATATTTAATTAATTTCGGTTTAATCCAATGTTATAATACTATACTTTAGTCCTTATGTCCATTTTTAGATGTCACAAAAAAAGTGTTAAGAATATGTCATATTTTGTAAATAATTATGCAATAAAAGAGAAAAATGTCAGGAAACGACATTTTTCTCTTTTATAAAACCATTTAAGTTATTATTGTACTTATAAATCCGGCTTTGGATTTACAGTTATGTTTATTGAACTGCTTGCACCACCCCAGCCAGATATAGCACTTGCTGTAACAGTGATTGTTGCCTGTCCCTGCCCAACAATATGAACCTCTCCGTTTCCATCAACTGTTGCTACTGAATGGTTACTTGACTCATATGTAAGAGGTGCTCCATTATTTACACTAGCATTTACAGAAAAATCTCCATCACCTACTGTCTTTGTCACATTTCCGCATCCTATTGAAACCGATGGTGTCTGAATTGGTTGTGGCTGGGGCTCAGGTTGTGGCTGTGGCTCAGGCTGTGGTTGTGGCTGTGGCTTTGCATTTACAGTAATTGTTATTGTTTTTCTGCCAGCCTTGTATGCTGCTGTAGCCTCTGACTTGACCGTGATTGCCGCTGTTCCCACACCGTTGATTGTTACATTTCCGCTTGCATCTACGCTTGCCACACCCTCGTTGTCACTTGAGTATGTGAGCTTTGCGTTGTCCTGTGCTGTCACACCGAGGTTAAATGGTGCATCTCCTTCGGTAACCGTATGTGAATCTGCCCCGCCAAGGCTCTGTGACTTGCTCTCTACCTTATCTACACCACCGTATACAATAACCTTTTCACCCATTGATACATTTGCAAAAAGCTTCTGTACCTGTGCATATGGCATATTGATACATCCATGGCTTCCGCTGTACAGATAAATATTGCCGCCGAAGGTGCTTCTCCATGATGCATCATGGAATCCGATTCCACCGTTAAATGGAACAAAGAAATTAACCCATGACCTGTAGCCGTCACCATTTAAGTATCTGTTCTTGTCCATTGAGAATATGGAATATACGCCAGTTGGTGTACCATGTCCCTTTGCTATACAGCCTGTAACACATGGGCTGGACACTACCTGCTGTCCATTTTTGTACACATATACCATCTGATTTGTCAGGTCAACCTCACAATAATTGCCACCATATGTAACGTATTCTCCGGTTTCTTCCTCCTGTGCCTCACTGTAAACAGCCTCAACTGTTGCTGACTGTTTCTTATTTATTGCATCAGCAATCGACTCGTATAACTTGTTACCATCCACAGTCTGTCCTGCCGCCGGTACATTTACACTAATTACACTTCCTGAGGTTGTTTTGAACTGTCCCTTTTTTGTCTTTGAAACATCATGCTTTTTGGCAAGCTCTGTGCAGTAATTAGCCATGCTCTCACCATCAAGGGATACTGAAAGTCCATCATTGCCTACAATAAGCCACTGTGAAATCTGATCCTTTCCAACAGTCTCTGTCGAAGCTTTACCTGTAGAAGGATTAAAATTACAGGTTACCGTAACATCAAGGTATGCATTGGCTTCCTTGAGCGCATTCTGGACATAATCGCTGTCCGCTGCCACATCTCCCTCAACATTGCCTGTCTCTGATGCAAGCTCCGCTTTTTCCTTTAATTCTTTTACAGCCTTTTTAAGATTTTTTGTGGCTGTGTCATATACCGGAGCTTCTCCTGCCACTCCATCAACACCTACAAACGCTCCTGCTTCTGCATTGTAAGCTATTGTAGCGCGATATGGCTGTATTGTCCTGATATCAAAGGTCTGTGCTTCACCTGTCGAATCCTGTGTTGTTTCAGATTCCTGCTTTTTATCAGTATCAGAATCGTCTGCGCTTTGTGTTGCTGCATCTGACTGTTCCTGTGTCTTCGCAGTAATATAGGAATCCACCAGTGCACTTTCAAGCTCCTCGGCATTTTTAGTCTTAAAAAGCCCGACCTTTTTTTCCGGTTTCTCATCCTTATTAGCTGCATTGATAAGCATCTGCATATCTGTCTTGTCATTGTATTCAAGTCCCAGTTCATCAGCATTCATATCAAATGAAGCATCATCCAGCTTAACCGCTATCTGATATTTCTTTACTGCGTCTTTTACAGCTTTTTTTGCTTCCTTAGCCGTCATTCCTCCCACATCAACAGATGCAAGTGAATATTTTTCAGGGAATGTATCATAATTCTTTTTTCCACAGCCTGCCATTCCCAGCGCTCCAATCACGCAGGCACCAACTAATAGAAGTTTTACATTTGACTTTTTCATCTTGTTCCTCTTTTATATACAATCTTTTATTATTATCACAGCAACATATTTTATCACTTTATATGAACTGACTCAAGTGAGATTTGTCACATATTTTCTTAATTTTGTTTGTAATTCTTCATCATTATGCTCTTATTTAGTGTCTTATCACATGTAATAAAGGAATAAAAAATCTCCTGTATATGTTGTCACTCATATGAAGCTTATTCAATGCACAAAATACCCTATAATTTTTATTGACACAGTCATACATTTCAGGATTCTTATCGTTAATCTGCTCCACAAAATGCTTCATTCTCTCTCTTAGTTGTCTTTTATCACTGTTTCTTATCAGGCAAAGCTGCATATAGTCATTGATGAACTTACTTGTTTTGCTAAACCACAAGGCTTTTCCGCCTTTGCTGAAATTAGCAGCATCATTTCCTGCATCAATAAGTCTCATTATAACCTTCTCATAATGATCAAGCCTCTTTAACGAACTTTCTATAGAAACACTCTGGTTTACATCTCCAACCCTGTACTCATATAATGGTTTGTCGTATGCATAAAACCGCCGTGCATATGCCATAGGAACTATAGAAAATTCCTGATCCTCATAGAACACCCCTTCAATGAGTGTTCTGCCAATACTTCGATAAAATCCGGTGTTGTATATCACTCCATGAAGACTGAGACCCCACCAGAAATCATATAAATGCTCATTGATATATTCTGCATCGTAAGGTCCTCCATTTTGTTTGATAAACTTATCATCATATGGATACTGATTTGTTCCTTCACGCTGCAAAACATATGATTTGTAACTCATCAACACAACATCTGCAAAATTCTCCTTTTGCTGCTCGTGCTGCTTAAGATAACAAACTGTCTCCTTTAATATCTGAGTATCCACCCAGTCATCAGCATCTACTACTTTAAAATATCTGCCATTTATTATGCCAACTCCTGCATTAATTGCCGAACCATGACCCCCATTCTTTTTATTAAGTATCCTATATACATTTGGATATCTGTCAACATATTTCTGTGCAACTGCCACACTATTGTCAGGTGTTCCATCATTTACAACAACGACTTCTATCTCATTTAAAATAGAGTTATCATCCACTAAAAAAGATGATAACCCTTTATCCAAAAACTTTTCTGCATTATATGTCGGCACAATTATCGATAAAATCTTGTTTGTCTCTCTATCCATCCCTATTTCCTATACAGTTTTTCAACACCACCGGTTTTTTTAAAAAATTCCAGTATTTTTGAAAACTTATTCTCATAAAATTTATTACTCATATGAAACTTATTAAAGATCATAAAAACCTTGTACTTGCGCTGTACCGTATCATACATCAGTGCACTTTCTTTGGCAAGCCTACTGTTAAATGCTTCAACAATGCTGCGGCCATTTTTCCTGTCTGTATTCTTGATAAGTGCTATCTGATAATAGCTTGTAATAATACCAGAGGTTTTTCTTATGAAATGTTCTTTTCCGCCCGCCGGCATTTTATCAAAACTTTTCTCTGCCTCAAGCACCTTAAATATCACCTTGTCCAAATCCGGCAGTCTCTTTACCTGGCTGGCGGCTGATACACTCTGATTTACATCCCCAACCCTGTAAACATACAATTCTTCTTCTACAAATCTAATTGTCTCTGCAAACGAAAACGGTACAGTGGCATATTCCTGATCCTCATAGAACACATGCTCTGCAAGACTATAATTGAGTGATTTGTAAAACGCTGTATTATATAACACACCATGGAATGATAGCCCATCATATACATCATCCCACATATTCAGCACATCATTAAGCCCATACTCTCTGTTAAAATCAGGCACTTTGATATCCGCCGGTCTGTACTCATTCTTCGAAATGTCATAATATCTGAAGCTTTGTATTATAGCATCTGCTTCAGTATGCTCTAGAGAATTGATTAAATGCTTAAGGGCAAGTGTATCTGCCCAATCATCTGCATCTACAACCTTAAAGTACTTTCCCGATACATGCTCCACACCTATATTTATTGCTGATCCATGACCACCATTTTCTTTATTTATGATTTTAAACGTGCCTGGGTACCAGTTCACAAATCTTTGCGCCACTGAAACACTATTATCCGGTGTACCGTCATTCACAACGATAATCTCTAGCTTATCAAGCATATTCATATCGACATCTATTTCCTCAAAGCGGTCATCCTTTGCCGATACGTAATTGTGATATGCAGTTGTTTCGTCTGTATTCCTACATATCAAAAAAGAAGAAAGGCCCTTATTGAGAAACTTTTCTGCATTATAGGTTGGTATTATTATTGATAATATTTTACTCATTTATATGTTATATCCGTCCTGGTTTCCATAATGTTGTAATATTGCCCGACTAGCAAATGGTTACTATCCACGAAGCCTGCTGTATACCCATGCAGCCATAGGAAATAGCTTAAACTGTGTCTTGCGAAGAAGCCATACACTCTTTCTGGAGCAGGCTGCATAAACTCCCGGATGCTCCTCTCTCAGCTTTAAATCAAACGCTTTCATCTGTTCAATGTTTTTCTCATCATTTCCTTTAGCAAGAAAAATCTGATATTCGTCATCCACCGCTTCTGCTATGCCACGCTCTAAATACAGCTTCTTGTAGGTCTGAAGACTGCCATGCACATTATTGTAATCAAAAAGCGCATTAAGCACCCTTAAATGCTGGTCATGACGCTTAATCATCATTTTTATATCCACGCTCTGTCCGCTTCTGCCAAGCCTGTACTGGTATAGTGGAATTGGTGAAAAGGTGATGCTTGTGCAATATGGTATGGGATACAGTATATACTCCTGATCCTCATAAAAACAATGCTCATCCACCCTGATGTCATTTTTTTGCAAAATATCAGTACGTATCGTCATGGAATGTATTGTCACAAGAGGGTCCATAACTGCCTCTGCAAAGCCCCACTCTCTGTTGTAGTGGTAGCTGTTTGATGCTGCCTTTCTGCGCTTTGTGACCTTCATTGTCCTGTCATCAACCAGATTAAAATCATTTGAGATCATATCGGAATGTGTATGTTTCAACAGCTCAACAAACTTTGGCAGTTGACTCTTATCCACCCAGTCATCTCCGTCGAGCACCTTAAAATACTTTCCTGTAGCTCGTGGAATGGCATAGTTTATGGCAGAGCCATGCCCTCCATTCTCCTTTGACAAAACCTTTATACTGTAGGGATATTTATTTTCATAGGTTTTAGCAATCTGGAATGTCCGGTCTGTGGAGCCGTCATTCACAACCAATATCTCAAGACTTCTAAGCACGGATATCTCAATCAGTGAATCCAGACAGTTCTTTATATACTTTTCCACATTGTAGGCCGGCACTACTATGGTAAGAAGCTTTTCCATATGTTACTCTCCAAGTCCATCCTCTATATACTGTATCAGGTATTCCAGAGCCTCAGCTTCATCCTCTCCATCACAGATAAGCTCTATCTCAGCTCCGGATTTGATGCATGCTCCAAGCACTGACAAAACACTTTTTGCATTTGCAGTATTTTGTTCATCGTATCTGAAGTTTACCTTTGACTTAAATTTCATTGCCTCCTTGCAAAGATTCCCTGCCGGACGCAAGTGTAATCCTGTAGGATTCTTAATTGTAATTTTTTGTGATAACAATTTCATTACCTCTTTTCGGTTTTGTTTTATTTAAGGATTATATTCCATCATTATTTGTTGTTTTTGCTTTTGATTCGCTGCTATTGCTTCCGGTATTACTGCCGGAACTTCCTGTACCGGTAGTTCCTGTATCTCCGGCAGTTCCGTTGCTTCCGGTATTTCCTGAGCTTCCGGTATTGCCCGTATTACCGGTGTTGCCGGTATTTGAATCCCCAGTGTCTGAACTGTCCTCATTCTCGGATGAAATAATCACCTGCACCTTTATCTCACCCCAGGTATATTCGGTATTATCAAGATTTGGTGTGACTGTTACCGTATGTGTACCATCGTCTAGTCCTGTCACATCTATCCTGCCCCTGAGTGTCATTCCCGAAAGCTTGTCGATGTTTGATTGTGTTCCACTGACAACCACACTGGTCTTGTCTGTTGCAAATGAAAGTTTATGTCCATCTGAAACACCATCATAGGATATGTTACTGCTATTTAAGGTCAGTGTTGCAGTTGCATTTGTCTCAATCTGTATATCTATGCTAAGCTTAGACTTTCCTGAATTGACAAGTGATACATTATCAGGCAGATATCCCGACAAATCTACAGATGTCTTTATATCCTCTGTCGCACTTGTAATATCAATCGGTCCCACATCTATCGATGTAATACTGTTGAGACTTTCAGCCGCACCCTTTATGAGAACGGATTCCTCAGACAGATTTACTCCAAGCACACTCTTTCCTCCCGCCGGTGAGCCTGTTGTTGAGCATTTGATTGGAACCTCCTTGGTACTGAGCACATCAACTGAAATAGCTACTGACTTGTACTGGCTGTCAATATCAAGCTTTGACATATCGACCTCATCACCATTTTCATCAAGCAATATAAGCTCGCCTCTGTCAGTAATCTGATTATCTGCTACTATTGTATTCTCATCAACCTTGACGGTCACATTTGCAGAAGCAATCTCTGATACCAGTGATTTTGGTCCTCCAACCTTTACAACCTTTGGGTTTGCCTCCGGATTATCCCCCAAAGCCCTGTTGCCGGACACGCTTCCCTCAATCGATACCTTGACCGCAAACTGCTTTTGCATATATTCCTCAATTGAAACCGGTATCTGATGCTCGCCTCTGTTGAATGTAATGGAATGCTTATATTTTGTACAGCCTATATCCACCTTGACCGTAGCAGAATTCGGGTCATCCTTGTCTACAACTATATTCGATAAATCAACGTCTGCATAAAAATCAGAGTCATCAAGCTCAGACAGATAGCTTCTCTTTGCCGATACGGAAAAAGTCACTGTTTTGTCAGACTCTTTTATAGTAGGCCATTTACCCATATCTACCACTGCTTCTTTGCCTGTAACCGACACTGTCGTGGTAAATGTCTTTGTCTTTACCGGATCATTCAGATTGTATACAACCAGCCATAATATAAAAGCAAATGCAACTGCCAGTATTTTATATCCAATATTATTTGTGAAGGTCTTTAGAATCCTGTTTCCCATTCTTAAACCTCCTTTTTATCAATTCAAATCTTGTTGCCTCTCTGTGTCTGTTCTGGAGCTGTTTGAGCTGTTCTTTCAGATATTTTGAATCTATATCATACTCAATATGCCCCTTATAAGCAGTTGACACCGCTCCGGTCTCCTCTGAAACCACTATGGTAAGTGAATCACTGACCTCACTGACACCAACTGCCGCACGATGCCTTGTTCCAAGATCCTTTGAAAGCGCCAGGCTGTCCGACAACGGCAGATAACATGTCGCTGAAACGACACGATTACACCGGACTATCACTGCTCCGTCATGAAGCGGTGTATTTTTCTCAAATATATTGATGAGAAGCTGGCTTGTAAGTATAGCATCAACATCAATTCCTGTTCTGATATACTCTCCAAGATTAATCTCATCCTCTATAACTATAAGCGCTCCTGTTTTTACTTTTCCCATTGCAAAGCATGCTCTTATAAGCTCTTCTATGGTCTTATCTGAAAATTTTTCAACCTCACCATGCGACGTGCTGAAAAAATCCCCAAGAATTGTTTTTCCTCCCAGGTTTTCCAATGCATTTCGAAGCTCCGGCTGAAAAATAACAACCATTGCAACAAGTCCTATATTAAACAGTCTCTCTGCAAGCCACAATATGGTGTCCATCTGGAATATTGCCGCCACAAGCACAAAAAGCAATATAACTATGATTCCCTTAAAGAGATTCCATGCTCTTGTTGTCTTAATCCACAAAAGTATGTTATAGAAGAGTACTGAAATAATGAGTATCTCTATAATATCTATGACACCGATTTTTACACCCGGCACATTTGTAAAAGTAAGAAACTGGTCTTTAAAACGTACCAATACACCACTCACATTTTCCATCGTACCCTCCTTTCCCAACAGTTATTCTGCCTTTCTTTAATCATTATTGTCTTTAAATATGTCTTCATCAATATCAAGCTCTCTCGCTATAGATTTTCTGCTGATATTCTCCTGATTGTGTTTCGGTATTTTCTTTCCCAGGCTTCCTGTATTTCCAAAATGCTTTACCACCTTTTCCTCTGTGGCAATCATCTTCTTTGGAACAGCCTTCACATAATAATAATATTCGTCATCCTCAAACTGTACATTTTCAGTACGTGCATAATCAAGATCCATAAATATAAATCTGATTATAACACCGACTAACAGTGAAAAAATACTTCCAACAACCAGCCATACAAGTCTTGACGTCATTCCAAGTACTAAATATCCGACTAACAGCGAAACAAACTGAATGAGTACGCCGGCCACCGTCGCAATATTCCATGAATTATTGACATTAAGCCGCCTTACCTGATATACAACCAGAGTCGTAATCACAAACACTACCATCACCATGAGCATTTCCTTGTTTTCAAGGAGCTGTCCCATTGTGACATTAATCTTTGTTGCACTGCCACCCTTTTTGTCGGCAACCTCCGCAAGAGCAGAGGCATTCTGCCTGATCCCATCAAGGAAATAATAAACAAGAGTACCACATACTATCGCAATTACTGAATAGGCCTTTCTCAGCAAACCTGCTGCCACAGGCATCACATAAGGAATATGAAGCTGAAAGCACACCGGGGTGAGTAATGTCACCATGCTGTCCTTCGGTGCAAACCTGAAATATAAAAAATATAATACTATAAACAGCACAAAGGTGATAGTGGCAGCCTCAATCGAGAGCTCATACATATCAAGCAATATCATTACCGATGCAATAAATATAGCCGTATTTGCCGGGAAAAGCGCACACAAAAGTGCAAGAACAAGTGCCACCGGCAATGAGCTGATCTGTGTCATATAACCAATATTCAAATCTATTGTCAAAAATGCAGTAAATGCAATAATAAATTTTATTATTGGGAATATATAGTTTTCATATTCACCGTAAAACTTTACTGCCTTGTCTCTAATTTCCAGTAATTTATTCATAAGGGCTCCCTATCTCTTTATATTTTCCTCTCTTGAGTATATCTTTCCGACCTCCTTAAGATGACTCATATATTCATGAACTTCTTTTCGGCCTGCCTTATATCTTGAAGCATACACCACAATTGTGACAAAAATGTAAACTGCTAAAAATGCCACATATAACACCCCGGTTGTAATTCCTATTGATTTAAAATCAAGGTTGTTTATCCGGTTAATAAGATCCTCTGCATTGATTGCCATCCATAAAACTACCAGACCAGCAAATGCAAATGTTCCGGTAAAAAAGCTTTTTAAGCCTTCCTTCCATAAATAGTCCCAGCCGTAATATGACGCTGCCTGCTTATCAACGCGGTTATCCTTGCTGTCATACACAGCGACATGGAAAAGCTCTTTCACTTTTTCTTCATTAATCATAAATTTTCCTCGCTTAAGACGCAATATTATACTACTTAATATATCTCATCTTTTCTTTATCTGCAATTATCCTCTTATTCTCTCTTTTTTGTGCCGGCTTGTCCAGTACACTCTGCAATGTATTGGCAAGCTTTTTCTTGCACTCATCACAGTATTTTCCTGTAGGTATTGTCTTTCCGCAACACTCACATGGCAGACCATATGCTGAGCCCGGTGCAAAAGTCAATCTTTCCTCCCTGATCCATTTGTTAAGCTGTTTCATGGTTGTTTCGGTTTCTTTTGCAACAGTTTCTACCGGAACGTTCGGATTATCATCCACGAATTTTTTTACTACCTCAAATTTTTCATCCATTTTTTTCATACAGTTTGGACAAAGCTGCTCATTTGATAATTGATTAAATAGTCTGCCACAGCCTCTGCAATTTGTCACATTCATATAAAAACCTCCTATTTTCCCTGCCCTGTGCAAATACAAAGGGCATATACACTGCACTCACCTTTTTTTGCTATTGCATGTCCGATAGACTCAATAGTGCTTCCGGTGGTATATATATCGTCAACTATTAGTATATGGTCATATTTTACTATACTATCTAAAACTTGAAAAGCCCCGTCAAGATTTTTTTTGCGTTCAACGTATCCCAGCTGTTTCAACGGCTCTGTATTCTTCACTCTGCGGACAAGCCCCCGTGCCATCGGGATACCTGTTTTTTCCGACAACTGTCTGCCAAAGCATTCCGCCTGATTATAGCCTCTTTCCCTTCTCTTTCGTTTGTGCATCGGTACCGGGACAATAACTTCTATACCGCATTGCCTTATCCATTCAGCGTATTTATCAACCGCCGTTTCTGCAAAAAAAGCTGCATACTCTCTGCGATTCGCATATTTAAATCTGTACATTGATTCCTTTATGCTGCCCTTATAACCAAACAGGGCTTTTCCCTGTTTGTAAAAATCTTTTTTCCGGTATTTCCTGCAGTCTTCAACGGTACGCTTGCAGTCATCACAATACTCATGCCTCTCAGTGACTACGGTTTTTCCACAGCGCATGCATACAGGCTGCTTTATCTCTATAAGTTTCTTTTTACAGTCACTATGTATAAGATGCTCATAAGGACTGAGGAGTCCATCACACACCGGACATCTTGGCGGAAATATGACATCTTGTATTTCCCTATATATTTCTGTAAACCTTCCCATTTTTATCCCCGAATTTTATGTTAATCTTTACAATAACTATTACTCTTTAATATATAAAAAGCGGAGTGCAATAAATATCTCTTTAACAGTAGAAACTTATTGCTCTCCACTTTCTTTCCGTCATCTAATTAAAACTCTTCATCCTTTTTACCTGCAAGAAACTCAACATACTTTCCTGTTCCGATTGCCACACAGGTCATAGGCTGTTCTGCTGTTATTGTATTGATGCCGGTCTTCTCCTCAATAAGCTCCTCAAGTCCACGAAGGAGGGATCCCCCACCTGTGAGTACAATTCCTCTGTCTGCGACATCGGCTGCAAGCTCAGGAGGTGTCTGCTCAAGCACTGAATGAACAGCATCAACTATCTGAAGAGTAGCCTCTCTGAGTGCTTCCTCTGTTTCCTCAGAGCTTACAGTGATGGTTCTAGGAAGTCCTGTTACAAGGTTTCTTCCCCTGACCTCAAGTGTCTCCGGCTGTGCAAGAGGGTAGCATGTGCCTATTCTCATCTTGATATCCTCTGCTGTTCTTTCTCCGATAAGCAGATTATGCTTCTTTCTCATGTATCTCACGATTGCCTCATCAAAATCGTCTCCGGCAATCTTTATTGATGTACTTACTACAGAGCCTCCAAGTGAAATCACCGCAATATCCGATGTACCTCCTCCGATATCTACTATCATGTTTCCACATGGCTTTGCAATATCTATTCCGGCACCTATCGCTGCTGCTAT
Organism: Agathobacter sp. LCP21S3_B2; assembly: GCF_052118705.1. NCBI lineage: Bacteria > Bacillati > Bacillota > Clostridia > Lachnospirales > Lachnospiraceae > Agathobacter > Agathobacter sp. LCP21S3_B2. The sequence goes on from NZ_JBQKGQ010000015.1 coordinate 53,678, forward strand.
AGGCTCCTCGATAATCTTTACATCTCTGGCTCCTGCCTCAAATGTTGCATCCTCTACTGCCTTTTTCTCGACCTCTGTTACTCCGCTTGGTACGCATACGCTGACAAGCGGCTTTCTAAAGCTCTTTTTGCCGATTGCCTTCTGGATGAAATACTTGATCATCTTTTCAGTGGTCTTGTAATCTGAAATAACACCCTGTCGGAGTGGTCTTACTGCCATAATGTTGCCCGGTGTTCTTCCAAGCATGAGTCTGGCTTCCTCTCCGATTGCCTTAATTTTGTCTGTATCCTTGTCAATAGCTACTACAGAAGGCTCTTTTAATACAACACCCTTTCCTTTTATATAAACAAGTATACTTGCTGTTCCTAAATCAATTCCGATATCTGATCCGACCATTTTGATAGCCCCTTTCCTGTTTTCATATTTATCAAAGTTTATTGCATATATCTATTACAGCTATCAATCTATGTTACCTGAACGTCATTTATCAAGCCACTGAGTCTGATTCATAACTGCCACACCATTAAATTTACACATACACTCTCTTATTATATACAATAAATCCCATTTTTCAAACTTTTTTTTTAAAATTGGCTACTTTTAATAAAAAATTAAACTATTTGTGGTCTTTTTCCAGATATGGTTTCAAAAACAGGCCCGTATATGACTGTTTTACCTCGCATATCTCCTCAGGTGTACCCTGCGCTATGACGGTTCCGCCGCCGTCTCCGCCCTCAGGTCCCATGTCTATGATATAGTCAGCTGTCTTTATCACATCGAGATTGTGCTCGATAACAACCACCGTATTGCCTCCGTCTGACAGCCTGCGCAGTATCTCCACAAGCTTGTGTACATCTGCAAAGTGTAGTCCCGTGGTCGGCTCATCGAGTATATATATGGTCTTTCCGGTGCTCTTTCTGCTAAGCTCTGTGGCAAGTTTGATACGCTGTGCCTCACCACCCGAAAGCTCTGTGGACGGCTGTCCCAGCTTCACGTAGGATAGTCCGACATCATAGAGCGACTGTATCTTGTTTTGGATTTTTGGCACATTTTTAAAAAATTCAAGTGCCTCCTCCACTGTCATATCCAGCACATCATATATGCTCTTGCCCTTGTACTTTACATCAAGTGTCTCCCTGTTATATCGCTTGCCTCCGCAGACCTCACACGGCACATATACATCAGGCAGGAAATGCATCTCTATCTTAAGGATTCCATCGCCGCCGCAGGCCTCACACCGACCGCCCTTTACATTGAAACTGAAACGGCCCTTTTTATAGCCCTTTGCCTTGGCATCGGGTGTGGATGCAAAGAGGTCTCTTATCATGTCAAACACACCTGTATATGTGGCGGGATTAGAGCGGGGTGTACGGCCTATCGGTGACTGGTCGATGTCTATGACCTTATCAAGCTGTTCAAGACCATCTATACCGTCGTGGTCACCTGCGATACACCTGGCTCTGTTTAAGGATTTGGCCAGATGCTTGTAGAGTATCTCATTGGTCAGCGAGCTCTTTCCCGAGCCCGACACACCAGTGACACAGGTCATGATACCAAGAGGTATCTGCACATCAATATTTTTCAGGTTATTCTCCCTGGCTCCTCTTATCGTGATATATCCGCTTGGCTTGCGCCTCTCCTGTGGCACCGGTATCTTTATTTTACCGCTCAGATATGCTCCTGTGAGTGATTTCCTGCACTTTATGATGTCTTTTAATGAGCCTGCCGCCACTATCTCCCCGCCGTGCGAGCCGGCTCCCGGCCCTACATCCACGATATAATCCGCTGCACGCATGGTATCCTCATCATGCTCCACAACTATGAGCGTATTTCCCAGATTCTTAAGATTCATAAGTGCGCCAAGCAGCTTGTCGTTATCCCTCTGATGCAGTCCAATACTTGGCTCATCAAGTATATACGCCACACCGACAAGCCCTGAGCCTATCTGCGTGGCAAGCCTGATTCGCTGGGCTTCCCCACCTGAGAGGCTTGCCGTACCACGGGTAAGGGTGAGGTAATCAAGGCCGACCTGCTGCAAAAAGCCAACTCTCGCACGGATTTCCTTTAGTATCTGGTCTCCTATATAGTGCTGCTGCTCTGTAAGCTCTATATCAGCAAGGAACTTCACAAGCTCCTTCACAGACATGGACGTCATCTCATATATATTCTTGTCCGCAACCGTAACGGCAAGTGACGACGGCTTAAGCCTCTGCCCCTTACAGCTCGTACACGGAGTGATGCGCATAAACTGCTCATACTCTGCCTTTGCCGTATCAGAAAAGGTCTCCTTGTATCGGCGCTCAACATTGTCCACAAGACCGTTCCATACAAGGTCATAGACGCCTTCGCCTCTCTGACCCTTGTATCTGACCTTGAGCACCCTGCCGTCTCCACCGTAAAAAAGCAGTTTTTTCATATCTGCAGATAAATCATCAATCGGTGTGTCCAGAGGAAGCCCATAGCCCTCATGCAGCGCACGCAGTGTCGCATAAGTATAGCTCTTTGGGTCTGTACATGACTGCCAGCCCATCACTTGTATGGCACCCTCTGATATGGAAAGCGATGAGTCAGGCACCATAAGCTGTGGGTCAAACTCCATCTTGTAGCCGAGTCCGTAGCAGGTCGGACATGCTCCGAACGGATTGTTGAAGGAAAAGCTTCTCGGCTCAACCTCATCTATGCTTATGCCACAGTCAGGGCACGCAAAATTCTGGGAAAAGGTCATCTGTTCGCCATCCACAATATCAACTATGGCATTGCCCTCTGTCAGTTCAAATACATTTTCAAGTGAATCAGTAAGCCTCTTCTCTATGCCCGGCTTTACAACCAGACGATCCACTACTATATCAATATTGTGCTTTATATTTTTCTCCATCGGGATATCCTCAGAGAGCTCATACATGCTGCCATCTACAATCACACGCACATATCCGCTCTTTTTGGCTCTCTCGAACAGCTTCTGGTGCTCACCCTTGCGGCCTCTGACCACCGGTGCAAGAAGCTGGATACGTGTGCGCTCAGGCAGTGCCATAACAGTATCCACCATCTGGTCTATAGTCTGCTTTGTAATGGCACGCCCGCACTTCGGACAGTGTGGTATTCCAATTCTGGCATAAAGCAGTCTGAAGTAATCATATATCTCTGTGACTGTTCCGACAGTTGAACGTGGGTTCTTGTTGGTGGATTTCTGGTCAATGGAGATGGCAGGCGGAAGTCCCTCTATAGACTCCACATTCGGCTTCTCCATCTGCCCTAAAAACTGACGCGCATACGATGAAAGTGACTCCATGTACCTGCGCTGCCCCTCAGCATATATGGTATCAAATGCCAGTGATGACTTGCCGGAGCCTGAAAGCCCTGTAAAAACAACAAACTCATCTCTTGGGATGTCGAGACTGACACACTTTAGATTGTGCTCACTGGCACCTCGTATTTTGATGTATTTTCTTTCCTTCTTTGCCATAATTTGTGTTCCTCCAAATTGCTTCCAAATATCATAAGCTTTTATCGTATATCCCTCAGTGTGTTTTTCAGCATAATAAGCTTATCCCTGTACTCTGCAGCCGCCTCGAAATTGAGCTCTGCCGCTGCTTTTTTCATCTTTTTCTCTATATCCGCGATATGCTTCTCAAGCTCTTTTTTACTCATTGACTCCGGATCTTTGTCAAGAGCATTCTCATCGGCCGCTACCTTCTTTGAGATAGCTATGAGATCACGCACGGATTTCTGTATAGTCTGTGGTGTGATGCCGTGAGCCTCATTGTACTCTTCCTGTACCTTTCTACGACGCTTTGTCTCGTCAATTGCAACACGCATGGAGTCTGTAATCTTGTCCGCGTACATAATGACATGACCCTCGCTGTTACGCGCGGCACGTCCTATCGTCTGGATAAGCGAGGTCTCCGAACGAAGGAAGCCCTCCTTATCCGCATCAAGTATGGCAACAAGTGTAATCTCCGGGATATCAAGTCCCTCCCTGAGCAGATTGATACCGACAAGCACGTCAAATACGTCAAGACGCAGGTCACGTATTATCTCCGCTCTCTCAAGTGTATCTATATCTGAATGCAGGTACTTTACCCTGATGCCAAGCTCTGCCATATAGTTTGTGAGATCCTCAGCCATACGCTTTGTGAGTGTGGTGATAAGCACCTTGTGATGGTTTGCAGTCTCCTTATTGACCTCTGACACAAGGTCATCAATCTGTCCCTCAACAGGGCGCACTGATATCTCAGGATCCAAAAGTCCTGTCGGTCTGATAATCTGCTCCGCACGAAGAAGCTCATGCTCATTCTCATACTTATTAGGAGTGGCTGAGACAAAGAGCATCTGGTCTATTTTACCCTCGAACTCCTCGAAATTGAGAGGTCTGTTGTCAAGGGCCGAGGGCAGTCTGAAGCCATAGTCCACAAGAGTGGTCTTTCTGGAGCGGTCACCCGCATACATACCGCCTATCTGCGGAATCGTGATATGTGACTCATCCACGATTATAAGAAAATCATCAGGGAAGAAGTCGATAAGTGTCATCGGAGGCTCCCCCGGCTTTGCAAAGTTCAGATGCCTCGTATAATTCTCAATTCCTGAGCAGAAGCCTGTCTCCCTCATCATCTCTATGTCAAAATTGGTCCTCTCTGCTATTCGCTGAGCCTCTATGAGCTTGTCCTCGCCCTTAAAATACTTCACACGCTCCTCAAGCTCTTTCTCTATATTGAGGCAGGCCTCATTTATCTTCTCCTGCGAAACAACATAGTGCGATGCTGGGAAGATCATCGTATGCTCAAGCGAACACTTTACCTCGCCGGTCAGCACATCGACCTCCACTATCCGGTCTATCTCATCACCGAAAAACTCAACCCTGATTGCCGTATCATCGGCATTTGCCGGAAATATATCAAGCACATCACCATGCACTCTGAATGTGCCTCGGTGAAAATCCATATCATTCCTGGTGTACTGTAAATCTATGAGAGCCCTCGCGAGATCATCCCTGTCCCTCTCCTGCCCCGGGCGCAGCGAAATACTCATGCCTGTCCATTCATCAGGACTTCCAAGTCCGTATATGCAGGAAACCGATGCCACGACAATGACGTCCTTTCGCTCCGTGAGTGCTGCCGTGGCCGAAAGCCTGAGCTTATCTATCTCATCATTTACGGAGGAATCCTTGGCTATGTACGTATCAGACTGCGGCACATAGGCCTCAGGCTGGTAATAGTCGTAGTAGCTCACAAAGTACTCTACTGCATTTTCGGGGAAAAACTCCTTCATCTCACCATAGAGCTGCCCCGCCAGTGTCTTATTGTGCGATATGATAAGTGTAGGCTTATTGAGTGCTGCAATGACATTGGCCATGGTAAAGGTCTTGCCGGAGCCGGTAACTCCAAGTAAGGTCTCAAACTGGTTGCCCTCCTTAAAGCCCTTTACAAGCTGCTCTATCGCCTGCGGCTGATCGCCGGTCGGCTTGTATTTTGAATGCAGTTTAAATTCCATAACGCACGCTTCCTCCAAAAAAATCTTAAATACTGCTTTTGTAAAATTATAAAAAGACAAAGTCAATCATTTATAGTATGCACTTACGCGCTTTATTTTACTACAAAAAATCGACTTTGTCCACAATTTTAGAACATTCGTTCTTGTTTATTTATTTTATGTTACCATTCACACCTAAAAGTGTGACCAACAACGATTACAGCCATTTAAAATTTACTTCACGCGCCCACAGCACTGCTTATATTTCTTGCCACTGCCACATGGACATGGGTCATTCGGATATACCTTGGCTGCTGCGCGGCGCTTTGGTGCATTCTGTGCTGACTCATCCTTGTTTGTGCCCGAAATCTTTGCAACCTGCTCTCGCTCAACCTTCTGCTCAACCTGTACATGATACAGCAGTCTGACAGTATCCTCCTGGATAGCTGAAATCATATCGTCAAACATATCAAAGCCTGCCATCTTGTACTCTACGATTGGATCTTTCTGTCCATAAGCCTGTAAGCCGATTCCCTGACGAAGCTGTGCCATATCATCGATGTGATCCATCCACTTTCTGTCGATTACACGAAGAAGCACGACACGCTCAATCTCTCTGAACTGCTCTGGCTCAGGGAATTCTGTCTCCTTCTGCTCATAAAGCATGACAGCCTTTTCCTTTAAGTACTGCTTGAGCTGCTTTGCATTCTTGATGGACTCAATATCCTCTTTTGTAATCGGATCAAGAGGAATGACCGGAAGCACAAGCTCGTTGAGCTCTACAAGATCCCAGTCAGCTCTGTCAATTTCCTCAGAAATACATCTGTCGACAGACTTCTCAACCTGCTCCTGAACCATCTTAAGGATAGCATCACGCATGTTGTCACCGTTAAGCACCTTCATACGCTCGCTGTAGATAATCTCTCTCTGGTCATTGTCCACCTGGTCATACTCGAGAAGATTTTTACGAATACCAAAGTTGTTGGCCTCGATTTTCTCCTGAGCCTTCTCGATAGCAGATGTGAGCATCTTATGCTGGATCTGCTCGCCCTCCGGTACTCCGAGAGCATTGAAAACGCCCATCAGACGCTCTGAACCGAAAAGTCTCATGAGGTCGTCCTCAAGTGAGATAAAGAACTGTGACTCACCCGGATCTCCCTGACGTCCTGCACGTCCACGGAGCTGATTGTCTATACGTCTTGACTCATGGCGTTCTGTACCGATAATCTTAAGACCACCGGCAGCCTTTGCCTCATCGTCAAGCTTGATATCGGTACCACGGCCTGCCATGTTGGTTGCTATTGTAACTGCACCGTGCTGTCCTGCAAGTGCAACAATCTCTGCCTCTTTCTCATGGAACTTGGCATTTAATACTGTGTGAGGGATTCCCTCTCTCTTGAGCATGCCGCTCAAAAGCTCTGATGTCTCGATGGTGATTGTACCTACAAGAACAGGCTGTCCCTTTTCATGTGCCTCTTTAACCGCATCCACAACTGCCTTGAACTTTTCCTTTTTGGTAGCGTATACAGCATCCTGCAAATCAATACGCGCTACCGGCTTATTTGTAGGTATCTCGACAACATCCATGCCATAGATATCACGGAACTCTTTTTCCTCTGTGAGAGCTGTACCTGTCATACCGGCCTTCTTGTCAAACTTGTTGAAAAAGTTCTGGAATGTGATTGTGGCAAGCGTCTTGCTCTCTCTCTTGACCTTTACATGCTCCTTTGCCTCGATAGCCTGATGCAATCCGTCAGAATAACGACGCCCCGGCATGATACGTCCGGTAAACTCATCTACGATAAGCACCTCATCATCCTTTACCACATAGTCCTGATCTTTGAACATGAGGTTGTGCGCACGAAGCGCAAGTATGATATTGTGCTGGATTTCAAGGTTCTCAGGATCTGCAAGGTTTTCGATATGGAAGAACTGTTCTACCTTTTTCACACCATCCTGTGTGAGGTTTACGACCTTATCCTTCTCATTTACGATGAAATCACCGGTCTCGTCCTGGACAATGCCCATGATGGCATCCATCTTTGAATACTCAGGAACATCCTCACCACGCTTCATCTGTGTAGCCAGGATATCGCATGCCTCGTAAAGTCTTGTCGACTTGCCACTCTGTCCTGAAATGATAAGAGGTGTACGTGCCTCATCGATAAGCACTGAATCGACCTCATCGATGATAGCATAGTGGAGACCTCTCTGAACAAGCTGTTCCTTGTAGATAACCATATTGTCACGCAGGTAATCAAATCCAAGCTCATTGTTTGTGATATATGTAATATCACAGCCATAAGCCTCCCTGCGCTCGTCATTGTCCATGCCGCCAAGTACCACGCCGACCTTAAGTCCTAAGAACTCATGAACCTGTCCCATCCACTCAGCATCACGCTTTGCAAGGTAATCATTGACTGTGACAATACACACACCCTTGCCCTCAAGTGCATTAAGGTATGCAGGAAGTGTAGAAACAAGTGTCTTACCTTCACCGGTTCGCATCTCTGCAATACGTCCCTGATGTAAAATAATACCACCGATTATCTGTACTCTATAATGCTCCATGCCAAGCACACGCTTAGCAGCCTCTCTTACTGTAGCAAATGCCTCCGGAAGAATATCATCAAGTGTTGCTCCGTCCTCCAGACGCTTTTTAAACTCCCTTGTCTTATCCTTTAATTCTTCATCGGAAAGCTTTCCCATTGCTTCCTTATATGACTCAACCTTGTCAGCAATCGGGTAAATTCTCTTAAGCTCTCTCTCGCTGTGAGAACCAAAGATCTTTGATAATGCGCTCATATTTTTCTCCTATAACTTCAAATTGCCCTTGTACAGGCTCACAATAGTGTTATTGTAACACTTTGAGGATGATTGCACAACCTAAAGGGATGAATGTTTTGTAAACATTTTATAAAAAAATTTGCGGGAGTGTCGAGCTTTAATGGGGGGCTTCGCGCGTGGGAGGCTGTGAGGTCCGGGGGAGCACACAGTATATTCCTCATAAAAAATATGAAGTCAGCCACGGCTTTTTGCCCGGACAGGCTGTGTTTTAGTGATAGTGCTTCATGCTATTTGAGTTTATGGAACGCCGTGGCAATTCATATTTTTTATTCTGAACACACTGTATACTTCCCGGATCCACTTTGTTGTGCGCGAAGCATGGCAAAATTATTTTTTTAATTCAAAAGCTCTCCTTATGGGAGAGCTTTTGGAGCTGCATGTTTACATACGTAAGCTATTTTACTGGTTATTTCATTACTTCTGGGCTTCATATGCTTCGCGGCATGCTTTTGCGAGCTGATCACCGCAGGATGTATTCTTAAATCCACATTTAATTCCGCCGATTTTTTCCTCTACCTGGGCAACTGTGAGTCCTTCAACGAGCTTTGGGATGGCCTTGAGATTTCCGTTGCAGCCTCCTGTAAACTTTACGTTATGTACTACATCTCCATCGAGGTCAAGCTCAATCTGTGTTGAACAGGTTCCTTTTGTTTTGTAAATATATGACATATTTTATCCTCCTGTGTTTTCAGTTTTTTTGTGTATACATGATTATAACATATATTTTTACATCTTTACTATGTTTTTTCACATTTTTAAACTCAGTTTTTCAATTCAGAAATCACTGTACACACATAACAGTGTGACCAGCAATGATTCAGATTCATAAATCTTTTCTTATATTTATTTACGCCATAACGTATTACACCGTAACGTAAGGGACGCTGCTTGCGGGCACCGCGGCGTGCTGTATACACTCCGGTGTCCGTGAATAACGAAGCTGCTTAGATACTGTCGAATTATGCGCATGATACACAGAAATGTCGAGGCATGGACGCCGAGGCAAGGAGAAATCGAGCCATGGATGGCGAGTTTCGACGGTTTCGTCCTCCTATGAAAGCCTATAAGGCATAATTCATACAGTATCTTGGCTGCGCAGTGTAACGGACACCTGAGTGTATACAGACCACCGCGGTGCCCGCAAGCAGCGTCCCGTACTACTACTAATATTGCAGCACTACAGCCATAGTAAAGCAATATCCCTCACTCTAGAGGATTACCGGCTGAATCTGTCGTCCGGCCATCACTTCATTTATTGTGCCGACAACCTGTTTGCCGTCACACACGAGTGAATTCGGTTTCTTCACACAGTCATCCTGCCCAAACGGCACAAAATAAATATTTTTCATATTCATCAGCTTTCCGATATTCTTAAAGTTGATGCCGAGCGCATCATTTGTGGAAATCCCGATAACAAGCGGTCTGCCGTTTCTCAGATGAGCCTTTGCCGCGAGAAGGACCGGTGTATCCACTATGCCGTTTGCAAGCTTTGCCGCTGTGTTGCCGGTGCATGGGTAAATCACCATCACGTCAAACAGCTTTCCTGGGCCGACACGCTCTGCCTCCTGCAGTGTCCTGATGCCCTCATCCCCTGTGATTTCGGAGATAGTATGCATAAAGTCTCCCGCCTTTCCAAAGCGTGTATTCATCATCTGTGCATTATAGGAATATACAGGTGTCACATGCGTGAAGCTATCCACAAGCCGCTTTGCAACATCCTTAGTCTTTTCAAAACTACAGAAAGAGCCTGTAATTCCCATTCCTACGGTGCAATCCGAAATAACCATAAGCCCTCCGTCATACCTTTTCTTTTCATACAGTCATAAAGTATTTTTGCACCGGTTTTCGGACAGTATATGCCCGGAAGGCCGAGCGCATGCGTACAGTTTATCTGATACCTCTTACAAGCCTCAAAATCACAGCCGCCGGGCTTAGATGCAATGTCTATAATTATCGCATCTTTTTGCAAAATCATGATTAAACTTTCATCTATAACCCTATCCGGTACTGTATTTATGAGAAACAGTGTTTCAAAACAGGCCTTGGCAGGATCATTAAAATCCACCGTTTCATATCCCAGTTCAGCGGCCTCATGCCTTGCCTGTTTTCTCCTTGCCATCACCATGACATGGGCTCCCATAGCAGAAAAAACGCGGGCAATTGCCTTTCCGCATTTTCCAAACCCGCTCACAAGTACCTTTGAGCCGTATATACCATGTATGCTTTTTTGTATTGCTATGGACGCAGTGGCCTCGGCCGTAACAATGGCATTCTGCTCTATGACAGTTTCATCTCTCATAAAGTCACAGCCCCTGTCAATGCCGGGAAAGCACTCCGGCATCATGCCGCCCCACACTGCAATATTGTTAATTATTATATTATGTTTTAATTTTTCTATATCACTATTTATAAGCTTAAGCTTTGAAAACGGTGTAGGAAACACAATATTCCCAACACGCTCATAATCAATCCCACCGCTATTTCTGCAATCTGTCTGTTCTCCTCCCAGCATATCAGCAAGGTACTTTTGCCTCTGATCCGTAACATATATTATAGTGTCTTTTTGCATAATAACTTCTTCCTTTCGCTATAATATATGCGCATTTCCAGCTTATGTGAGGGTATTTTGTTTTCTCGCTTAAAGCTTCCTCATAAAGCTTTTTCAAAGCTTTACCTATTCAAAAAAATACAGAGCCTGGCATATATTCCGCCAAGCTCTGTATTTTTTATAAATTTTACATTTAATTTTTAAATTATCCTATTCAATTCCGGTTCCAACGGATAATCTCTCCGTAGCTTATTACAGCTGTGTGACAACAAAAATATCATAGATGGCTTTTATTGCCTTGTCAAAATCATCATTGCTTACACCGATGATGATATTGAGCTCTGATGAACCCTGATCAATCATGCGCACATTGATATTGGCATGTGCAAGTGCAGAGAAAATCCTGCCGGCTGTACCACGATTTGACTTCATGCCACGGCCAACAACAGCGATAAGCGCGAGGTCTGACTCTAGGTCAATGATATCAGGATGAGCAAGTCTTCTGATTGAGCTGATAACCTGCTGCTCCTTGCCCTCAAACTCTGCCTGATGTACGAATACTGTCATAGTATCGATACCTGATGGCATATGCTCTATAGAGATACCATTCTCCTCAAACGCCTGGAGAGCCTTTCTACAGAAGCCCACCTCTGAGTTCATCTTGTCCTTGTCGATATTTACCGCAACAAAGCCCTTCTTTCCGGCGATACCTGTGATGGTATAATCAGGCTTTTGGCATGTGCTCTCAACGATGAGAGTACCAGGTGCTTCCGGGTCGTTTGTATTTCTGATATTGATTGGGATGCCTGCCTTTCTTACAGGGAAAACAGCATCCTCGTGGAGCACTGATGCTCCCATGTATGAAAGCTCTCTGAGCTCTCTGTATGTAACAACCTTGATTGGCTGTGGATTGTCGATAATTCTAGGGTCAGCTACGAGACAGCCTGAAACATCTGTCCAGTTCTCGTACATGCTGGCACGGCATGCCTTTGAGACGATTGAACCTGTGATATCTGAACCACCTCTTGAGAAGGTGACTACCTTTCCGTCAGGTCCTGCTCCGTAAAAGCCCGGAATAACAGCCTTTTCTGTCTGCTCAAGTTTCTTTGAGAGCACCTTGTCTGTCTTTTCTGCATCAAAATTGCCATTCTCATCAAAGAAGATGACTGTTGCCGAATCTATAAACTCATATCCGAGATAGTTTGCCATGATGATTCCGTTTAAGTACTCACCACGTGAGGCGGCATAATCTACACCTGCTTTTGCCTTGAAATTCTCAGCTATAATCTTGAACTCCTCATCAAGCGCCAGCTTTAAATGAAGACCATTTATGATTGAATCATATCTGTCCTTGATTTTTCTGAGCATAACCTTGAAATCCTGATCATTCTCAGCCAGATCATAGCATGCATAAAGCATATCTGTTACCTTTGTGTCTTTGGAATTTCTCTTTCCCGGTGCACTCGGCACAACATATTTTCTTGACTCATCGCTTCTTATGATGTCGCCAACCTTTGTGAACTGCTCTGCGCTGGCGAGCGAGCTGCCGCCAAACTTTACTACCTTTACCATTTGTCTATTTTTCCTCTGCTTCCTATATAAATAACTGTATTAGCCAATATTATACCTCTTTGATAAATCATTCGTCAATACTCAATATAGTCAACATCCAGCTTCATAACATCGTGTTCTTTGTCAAATGTGATGATACCGTATGATGGCATGCAGCCCCACAGCGGTGCACCGATGCTTCCCGGATTCATCATCGCAAGACCATTATGCTTATCATAAAACAGCTTGTGTGTATGGCCAAAGAGCGCCAGGTCTGCCCCGATTTCCTTCGCATGAAGCTCCAGATGCATATATGACATCTTTACTCCGTATGTATGTCCATGGCACATGAGTACCTTATAGCCGTCGATATCAATAAGTCTCTCTGTATCTCCCCGTGAAAAATCACAGTTCCCCGGCACATTGACCATGGTTATATGAGGGAACTCTCTCCTAAGGGCATCCGCATCCACAACGCAGTCTCCCAGATGAAGTATCATATCAGGCTCCTCTCTTTTGACTGCCCGAATCATATTTCCCACATTACCATGTGAATCACTCAGTACCAAAACTCTCTTCATGCGCGTCTCTCCTATATCTTGTTTTACGTATCCATCCAGAACCACCCAACACACATTCGCAAAAACGCACGATACTCGTGCTTTCTAGCTGCTACGCATCTAATTTTGCTCATATGTGTGGGGGTGGCTCTATTCGAGCCACCTTGAGAACAAAAAATCTGCCGCTTACATGCGAGCATGACGCATCAGCCTTTTTGTTCTCAATGGTTCTGAATAGTTGCCTTTTTTATATATTATCATAAGTTTTCCGCGTGTAAAATATTTTTTTCTTTATATATGCAAAAAGCTCCATGCCGACTTCATTGTCAGCCCGGAGCTTTTAATCTTTAATTTTAACTATGCAAGCCTCTTCCACTGCTTGCTGCACTTATAATAAGAATAGAACATACATCTTTCTGCCTGCTCGCATCTGACCGGTGCACTCTCGATATTGCACTGGCAGTTTACAATAGCATCTGCTTTTCCCTTACATGAGCCCTTTATCATTACATCATCTAAAACTTCGTCTGACATTCTCTTTCTCCTCACATTTGTTTGATAGTATATTTACCTGTTACAATATTGATATATTTTATTATTTTTCTCTGTACGGGCTATGCTTTACGTACTCTTACCATCGGCTTAAATACTAACATCTTGTCCGCAACAGTTGTGATTATACTATATATTGTATTTTAAATCCATATGTCATTTCTAACAAAACAAATGATTTTTTATGTCACATTTTTCACTTGACGAATTTCATTTTCATGTTCAAGCCCAAAAATCAAGGATATCTGAGTAAAACTTTTCCAAGGTATCGTCATCCGCATTAAATATTTCATGCTTCGAATCAGGATAGACCTTCTTTGTGCCCTGAGGAAGCTTTGCAATAAATTCATCCTCAGCGGTGTTTGATACCAGAGTATCCTTCCCTGCCTGACATAACAGCACCGGTATTTTAATTTCCTGTACATGCTTCTTTATATATTTGGATGCCTTACGCCCTGCCCTGCACCATCTGTATGTAGCGCCATTTGTACGATAGCGCTCGTTATCTACCTTACACTTGTATATGTAGTCATAACGTGCCCTTGAAAGACAACAGCTAGACTCAAAATCATACTCATCCGTATACTGTGTCTGACTTGGCAGATATTTATCGTTCCAGTTAAGCACTCTTGCAACAAACAGTATCGCCTCCACGGCAAAATGTGAAAAATTGCCATAAAGCATCTCTATCATAGGACTTGAAAGTACTGCCTTTGCAAATACCTCCGGATGCTTCTCAAGATACAGGGCAGCTATCGCGCCTCCCATAGAGTGACCGTACAGGTAAAGCGGTCTGCGCCCCTCACGCTTCATCACAATCTCGCGGATAAACATATCAAGATCACCCACATAATCGTCAAAGCTGTTTACAGTGACCATGCTCATATCGGATACACTTCTGTCCGAATAGCCGTGACCGCGATGCTCCACCATATATACTGAGTATCCGGCCTTTGCGAAATAGTAAATCATCTCATAATATTTAGGCATACACTCTGTAAATCCATGTGATATGACTATGGCAGCCTTTGGTACAGGTGTCGTCACATAGCCGTAATGTATGCGTGTGCCATCTGCACTCTTCATATAGCCATCTTCAAAATTAAGCCTGATAAAAGGTAAAACATATCTTGTTAATTCCTCATTATATTTTTCTTCTGTAATAATCATAGCATTCCTCACTTTTGGTATTTGATATTTTGTAAGTCACTATATCTCAATCCGGTCAATAAGATTCAGGTCATATTTTCTGACTATATCAAGTGCCTTTTCATAGCTTTCCACATCACATATATTGTCCACTGTATGTGCATCAAGCCCCAGTATCACTTTGTTGCCGATGTCATGCGGTATACACCAGAAGCGCTCTGTCGGATAGTGCTTTCCTGCACTGATACCAAGCATGTTTATCTCAAGCGGTATGTCAAGCTCCTTAAGTGCCTTGCACATCCTCGTCATCTCCCATTCGTAGACAGAATCAAGTCCCTGATAATTTATTAAATCAGGATGTGCTAAATAGCTGTACATGCCTGTTTTCATGCCCTCTATAACAGTATCCACATACTCGCGTATACGACTCTCATCATCTGTCGGTGTGCCTGTATACGGGCCTGTCTGCTCTGATTTCATAAAATGCTGGCCCATTATCATGTAATCACAGCCAAGCCTGTCAAACATAGCCTTCTGCTCCTTGAAAAACTCCGGTATGTACTCCGCCTCAAAGCCAACGTAGAGCTTTATGTCGGATGCATACTCCTTCCCAAGCTTCCTGATGGCATACACATACTCCGGTGCCTGCTCCATCGTCATCCGGATGCCCGACACATAGCCATCCTTAAAGGGGCACGGCACATGGTCTGAAAAACCAAGCTCTGTGATTCCCATTCTGATTGCTGCCTCTATATATTCACGCTCACTGCCATATGCATGCTGGCACCTATAGGTGTGCGTATGGTAGTTTGCCTTTAAAAATCCCGTCATTACTTAAAGCTCCAAAAATCTATCTCTTATTGCTGTTCAGACAGCTATTCAAATACTACAATTAAAATCAATTTTATCACTTTTTGCACTTTATTACAATCTCATATTTTTGGGACTTTTTTCTCTATGAAATATATATGCGTTATGTTATAATTCATTGATATATGATAGTCATAATAATTCTGTCCACCACACAATCATAAATGAGGGGCAAAATACCTTTTGACCCTCATATCATTTGAGCACAAGCCTGTAGACCATGATGTTATCAGGTCAATAAATGTTTATTTCATGACGTATGCCGTCATTTTTGTTGTTTCACTGCTGCTTATTTCCGTTGAAAACTATGATTTCACTACCAATTTCACGGCTGTCGCAGCTACATTTAACAATATCGGACCGGGTCTTTCTCTGGTCGGTCCGACATGCAATTTCGGCTTTTTTAATAATTTCTCCAAATATATACTGATGTTTGACATGCTTGCCGGAAGACTCGAGCTGTTTCCACCGCTCATCCTCTTCCACCTGTCAATCTGGAAGGAATTATTTATTCAAGCAGATAAAAAAGTAAAAGGGAATCGAAAGGAGAAACAAAATGTTCGCATGTAAAAATTGCGGTGGAAATGTGAAGTTCGACATCAAATCAGGCCAGTTAGCCTGTGAATACTGTCATTCACTTTTCGACCCTTACGCGTACGAGGACAAAACCTCTGACGCAGAGGTTCAGAAGGACTTCGAAGCAACCATTTTCACATGCCCTCAGTGCGGAGGAGAAATCCTGAGCACAGACGATACCGCAGCAGGCTTCTGCAGCTTCTGCGGTGCATCAACTGTGCTCTACAGCCGCATACAAAAGGAGCACAAGCCGGCTTATATCATACCATTTGCAAAGAGCAAGGATGACTGTAAGCAGGCCTACATGAGCCTCATGAAAAAGGCTATTTTCGCGCCAAAGGAGCTTAAGGATCCTAAGTTTATCGATGGATTCAGAGGTATATACATGCCTTACTGGACATATTATGTTACCCAGAAAGCTCCTATTTCACTTCCGGCGAAAAAATCCCACCGTTCAGGAGATTACATCATTACAGACCATTTCAGGCTCGAGGGAGATCTCGACGCCTACTACAAAGGACTGTCCTACGATGCATCTTCATCATTTGATGACAACATCAGCGAAAAACTTGCGCCATATGATGTAAAGAATATGAAGCGCTTTACACCGGCATTCTTAAGCGGTTTTTACGCTGATACAGCTGATTTACCATCAACGGTTTACGCAAGTGACGCAATGGATGCAGCCTGCACAAACACAGTAAGCGAAATAGGTAAAGAGCCTGCCTTTACCGGCTTGTCAGTCGACAGTGACTCCGCTGCTCTTTCGCCTTTAAGTCTTGGCACTACTGTACAAGAGACAGATTACTCGATGTTTCCGGTATGGTTTTTGTCGTACCGCAATAAAGATCGTGTGGCATATGCCACAGTAAACGGTCAGACAGGTAAGGTTGTAGCTGATTTACCTATTTCTATCGGCAAATTCCTGCTTGGCTCACTGATTGCTGCAATTCCGGTATACATACTGCTTTGCATGCTGACTGTTCTAACGCCGGGCATGACACTTACTATTGTCGGTATACTCGCCATCGTTGCAAATCTCTGCTACTCACAGGAGCTCACTATGATTGCAATAAAAGAAGCAGGAGCTGAAGATAAGGGTCGTATTGCCAAAGAACAGCCCGAAGCTCTTGGTGCCATCGACAACCGCAGGCGTCTTAAAGCTGCCAAAAAGGCAACAAAAAGCATGAAGAAAAAGACAAACACATCGTTTGTAGCTTATTTTATAGTTTTTATATTTGTCATCCAATTTGTTCCTGCTCTGTTTGCAATCATTGCAGATATCGGAGGCACCTTTGGCAATGCAGACGGCAACCTAATTTTATTTTTTGTTTTGACCATCATATCATTTATTTTTTCAATCAGAGCCTTCTCAAGCTTTGACAGGATGCCCGGACACAAGGGAGTTGCCGGACTCATCTTTGGCATGGTATCCATGCTTTTGGGTGATGCTGTGCTCTTTATACAGCCGGTGCTTGATGCATGGTACTATGGTGCCTCATTCATCATCATCGCCTCAGTGCTTATCACACTGATAAATGTCATCCACGCGTTCAACGTGCTCACAACACGCAGGCTGCCTCAGTTTGCCACACATAAGGGAGGTGACGACCGTGCATAGAAATATTTTTAAAAGTCATTTATTTCAATGTGTAAAATGCAGATGTTCCGCTTTATTTACATTGTTTTTGCTGGTTACGGTTTTAGTTTTAAGCAGCTCATCAAATGTATATGCTACTGATGATTATGATTACGATACATATTCTGATACTGACTCTTCAGACAGCGGCATAACCAACACTGCGCTCACAGGCACCAATAATTCTACAGGCTATGAATATATACTCGATGATTCAGCAGACTTTATAGATGACGCGGTGGAGGATAATCTCATTTCCAAACTCAAGGACACCACAAAATACTGTAATGTGGCCGTTGTTACAACAACCTCACACCCTTACGCAAGCACAGAAACCTTTGCCGTAAAAACCTTTGAAAACTATTTCGGAAATGGTTCTAACGGTGTCATTTTTGTGATAGACAGAGATTTAAACGAGATTTACCTTGCTTCTGAAGGAAGCACACAGCGAACCATCTCCAACTCAAAATGTGACTCTATCTGTGACAATACATATATATATGCCACATCAAGTCATGATTACGACTATTACACCTGCTGTATGGAGACAATAGACCAGGTGAACACCGTTCTTTCAGGTGGACGTATATCTCAGCCACTCAGATATATTTCAAGCATATTCATAGCTCTTGCAGTCGGTATTATTTTCTGTTTCATGTACGCAATTGCCCTGTCAAGAGGCCACAAAGCAAAGAACAGGGAGCTTATGAATGCAGCCTTTACAAAGGTTGATGTACATAATGCCCGCACACGCTTTGTCAACCAGACAAGAGTTTACAGTCCTCAGAGCTCAGGAAGCAGTCACAGTGGCGGTGGTCACAGTGGTGGCGGTCACAGCAGTGGCGGTCATAGCGGTGGCGGTCATCACATCTAGTTAAAGTGGTGGTAGTCATCACATTTTATAATTGTTTTTAGTACGAAAATACTATATAATATATGTGTATGTCTTATAAAACTAAAAACGCATCTGTTGTGGAGTGATTATGATAAAACGTAAATACATGAGAACACGACAATTAAAACCCGGCATGGTCATAGACCAGGTCATTAAAGATTCAACCGGTAGAAACCTTGTGGTACAGGGCTCAACCATTGATGATTACATCATTGAAGCTCTGTTAAAACTCGGCATTATGTCTGTTTATATACGTGATGGTAATTTTGACCCAAATGACCCTGATGCCATCCTCTCTCCGCGTGCTGCCGCAAAGGTAAAAGAACTTAGAACCGATGATCGTTCGAAAGTTACCTTAAATGACAGTGTGCGGAAACAGGTTTCAGAAGGTGTACAGTTTATTTTTAACAATACCGACTCTGAGGAATTCACCATGGCAACAAATCAAATTGCGGACTCACTCATGAATGCAATCAACTCCAATGATGCCATGGCTGTGGATATCAATGCCATAAAAACAAGCGATGAATACACCTTCAAACACAGTGTAGATGTGGCAACTATAGCTATGATACTTGCAAAACAGCTACAGCTTCCCACAAATGAAATTCACGATATAGGTGTATCCGGTCTGCTCCATGATATCGGAAAAACAAAGATTCCTCCTGAGATACTGAATAAACCCGGAAAGCTCACAGATGATGAATTTGAAATTATGAAAAAACATTCTCTCTATGGCTACCACATGATAAAAGACAGAAAAGACTTAAATAATGCAATTCTTATGGGAGTATTGCAGCATCACGAGCGTATTGACGGCAGTGGCTACCCTCTTGGCTTCGATACTCCAAAAATTGCCCCATTTGCAAAGATTTTAGCCATCGCAGACGTGTATGATGCCTTGGTTACCAAAAGATCATACAAAGATGCTTACTCACAGCGAGATGCGGTAGAGCTTCTTATGTCCATGACCGGCCAGCTAGACATCACTGTTATGAGAGCTTTCATGAGCAGTATGATTCTCTATCCGGTGGATTCAATTGTTCAGCTAAGTAATGGAGAAAGAGCCCGCGTTGTCAAAAACAACGAGCATTATATACTTCGTCCGACAGTTGTCGGCGTAGATTCCGGAAGAGTATACAATCTGGGCGATGATTTGAAGTGCGCAAATATTATTATACTTTAGACATAATGATTTGAGCCACCTTGAGAATAAAAAAGCTGAAGCGTCATGCTTATATGCAGGCATCAGCTTTTTATTCTCAATGGTTTTATAATTATTAATAGCTTGCAAAAATAAAAAGCCCTCAGCACTGTGTACTGAAAGCTTTTTGTTTTAGCAGTCCGTACGGGAATCGAACCCGTGTTTCCGCCGTGAGAGGGCGGCGTCTTAGCCGCTTGACCAACGAACCGTGTATTATAATACCACGGTCTATCTGATAATGCAAGCCTTTTTTGAAAATTTTTTTTAAAAATTTTTTTTGTTATTTATCTGCCTTTTTCTCCTTCTTTACTTTCCTTATACGTTCACCTTTAAAGCGTTCCTTCAGACTCTCTGTAAATGTCTCAAGATACCTGTTCTCCACCTTTGGATTTCTGAATCCCTGTGCCCTGTTAAGCGCAGATTTCTTTAAAGCACCCATTGAATCGATGACGCGGTCCGCACTAGCTCTGAGACGTTTTCTCTTTCTGCGTTCCTCGACAGCATACGCAAGCTCCTGTGACCTCTCCTGCGACCTTTCATCTGCCGCCTTCTTACGCTCTTTAACCTCTTCCACAACCTCATCCATATAGGTGTTGAAATTGTTTTGCAGATTAACGATTGTCCTACTGAAATCTGTAAGCGCTGACACGGTGATTGCAGTGTCTACAGCTAAAAAGCCCATGAGAAGCAGTGAGAAAAACTCATACCATATAGGTGACATCCAGCCTGTGATGAACTTCGTAAACGGTGCAATAAAATATACCACTATAAGTCCTGCCACCCCAAAGCCTACAGAATATGGAAAACACACCCTGCCGTTTATATTGAGCGGCATTCTGCTGTAATCCCACCAGTATGCATGAAACAGCTTCTCAAGCGCCCATGATGTGCCATATTCTAAGACAATGCTTCCAAAAAATGCCACAAGAAATATCTGCCACCATGTAAATGTAGCATCCGTGTGAGCCGAAATGAAATCTGCTATCGCAGTGATTGCGACACCTCCGGCTCCGTAAATAGGACAGAGCGGCCCATAGAGAAAGCCTCTGTTCTCCCATTTCTTTGCCCTGATGGTACAGTAGATGCTCTCATATATCCAGCCCATACAGCTAAATATAATAAAATACACAAAATATCTTGATAACCACATATATAATCCTTTCTCCCCGGATAATTTATGATATACAGCAAATGACATTGATTCCCTTATGTCTGCAAATTAAAAATCACTCTCCGGATACATCTCATCTAAGTATACATCATACCATTTTGTACACTCATTTGTCCATGAGTCAGCAACTTTTTCATATTGCAGTCGCAGCTTATCGACATTTTCCTTAGTCGTATCCGCATTTATTATGTTTTGATTTATTTTTCCATTGAAAATGTCACAAGATTTGTCTTCTACTGCTAAATTATTTCCGCATGGAATTTTCTCGCAGAAATCAGATAAATCACAACTTCTAAGCATCTCTGCTTTAAGAGCGCTTTCTGCTTCACATAGCTCCTCATAAACCTTTTCTGCTTCTTCAGCCGCTTTCATCATCGGCTCTGCCGCAAGCGTAAGCTTCCACTCCAGGTATGCCTCATCTGTTGAAAGCTGTCTGGTCTCATGCCTCTCCCTCTTAGGGACAGCCGCAAGTGCCTCGACCATCGCAGCATCCTTTGCCTGCATGAGCGCCGGCAGATTGCCGTCCTGTGATGCCTTAAGCCTTGAAATATAATGGTCATAGCCAAACGGATAGTACATCACTTTGTCATTTTCAAAGACCAGTATGGCATCAGCCACCTGCTTTATGAAATACCTGTCATGCGATACAAAGAGCATGGTGCCGGTATATGCCTTAAATGCCGATTCGAGTGTCTCCTTCGCCGGAATATCCATGTGATTGGTCGGCTCATCGAGTATCATAAGGTTCGGACGGCCCGTCAGAAGCTCTGCGAGCACAAGTCTGGACTTCTCACCGCCTGAGAGCGAGCTGATACGCTTTGAGGCATTTGCCCCTCCAAACAGATACATGCCAAGCGTTTTGCGCAGGTCTTTTTCATTTAACGCCGGAAAAAGCTCGTGAAAATGGTCTCTCACGGTCTTATCGCTGTCGATAAGTGCCGACTGCTGGTCAAAATAGCCCACCAGCAAATTGTTGCCGAGCTGGCTTGTGCCCTTTATTGGTGGAATAAGTCCTGCCACTGTCTTTAGAAATGTTGATTTTCCTATGCCGTTGTCACCTATTACGGCAATCTTCTGACCACGCCTTATACGAAGCGACAGCTCAAGCAGTGCCCTGCCGTCATATCCAATTTTTAATTCTTTCGCCTCATACACCCATTTACCGCCCGGAAACTGTGGCTCGATATTGCCTGTAAAAATATGAGCTTCGTCTTCAACCGGCTTTTCTATCAGCTTCATGCGTGCAAGCATGGTCTTTCTAGAGCTGGCAAACGCAGCTTTCTTCGGCTTATGCTTGAATCTATCGATAAGCTCATTATTGTGCGCAATCTCCGCCTGCTGGCGCTCGTAGGCTTTGCGCTGTATCTGCAGATTTTTAAGCTTCTGCTGCCTGTACTGCGTGTAGTTGCCGGCATATCTGTGCAATGCTCCGTTTTCAAGCTCATATACACCAGTCGCAACTGCATCAAGAAACGCCCTATCATGCGACACCATGACAACAGCCTTGGGATAGTTAATCAGATAATCCTCCAGCCACTCGACAGTTTTCATATCAAGATGATTCGTCGGCTCATCAAGAAGCAGCAAATCCGGCTTTTCAAGCAGCAGCTTTATAAGTGAAATTTTAGTCTGTTCACCTCCCGAAAAGCTGCCGAGTGTACGGCTTTTTTCTTCTTTTTCAAAGCCAAAGCCTGTAAAAAGCCGGTCGTACTCCATCTCGTAGTCAAACCTCTCTTTTGAAAAGGTATCTTTATCCGGGCAGCTCTCAAGAAGTATTTCCTCGATTGTCTTGTCCTGATTGGAGGAATCAGCCTGACGGAGTATGCCGATTGTGATGTATCGCGAGGTTACGATTCCAAGCGCTGAATTTGTATTTGTATTTTTACGCTTACCACTTTTTACGTTTTTTCTTGCTATATCATTGCCTTGTTCACCAGAATTTATTGTATCCATACCTCTTCGGTCATCGCGGTCAAGCTGTAGCTCTCCAGCAAGAAGCCGAAGCAGCGTGGTCTTTCCAGCGCCGTTTTTGCCGACTACAGCTATTTTTTCTTTTTCCTTTATATAAAAATCAATATGGGACAGAATCGTCTGTCCTCCTGCCGAAACTGTCCCATCTTTAATCTGGTATAACATATATTACCTCTATTTTAAATCGTTAAGACTCTCCAAGAGCTCAAGATCCGACTGTAAAACCCTGATATTGGACGTAACAGGCTCCTGTCCCGGCTTTGTAACTGTGATTTCAATAACAGAGTCTGCCGGAATGCCGCTGCCGAATGCATACTGTAAAAAGGATACAAACTTTGGGTGGTTTGCTGTAAATGTATTTTTTGCTTTCATCATTTTCATTATGCTTGCTGGGTTCATGTATTTTCTCCAATCTTATCTATATGATATCTCTTTTGACGCATATATCTTTACTTTCGTTATATTATACCATGAGTCAATTCTATAATCTATCATTTTAGAATTATTTACGTTATTTAATCACGCTGTGCTTTGTGCCTCTTTTTAGCCTGATACATGTGCTCATCTGCTTCATTTATGTAATCATCAAGTGATCTGCTATTGTCAACGGCAATTACAAAACCGCTGCTTGCCTCTATGCCGAATGGAAGTTTCTTAGCTGATGTCATGTCTTTTAAAATCTTGTGAAAACTTTTCTCCATATTCTTTGCCTTTTGCTCATTGCAATCCGGGATAAGCACTACAAATTCATCTCCTCCATATCTCATGGCAACGGCTTCATGCGGGAAACTTCTCTTTATTGCATCTGCTACACCTCTGATTACGACATTTCCCATATCATGTCCATATTTATCATTGTTTTTCCTGGCTCTCATCAAGATATGCGATATATTCATCATCTTTCTTATAGGCTGCAAACTCTTTTAATATAGTCATTGCATAGTAGAACTGAAATGCTACGAAGGTTGACTCTCCATCTGCACCAAGCCTCAGGCAGTCATTCCAGTCTGCATAAAGTCCTGCAGGCATTCCATGTTTTCCGAGGTGGTTCATCGAAAAATCAATTGCTCTCTTTAAATGCTCGTAAACCGTTCCCTCATCCTTGTTGGCGAATGGAATGACCTCATCTATAAATGCTACATTTCCTGTCTCTGATACATATTTGTATACAGTAGGGAAAAGCCATAATGCATCATCAGCTCTGTAAGCCGGATGTCCTGTCTCCTGTACATAGGAAGCATCGTCAGGAGTATCCTCATGTCCCGGATTGTGTGTAAACTTGACAAGCGGAAGTCCTCCACCATTATCAACCTGTGCTGAGAGCATGAATCTGATCTTTTCAACAGCCATCTCAGGTGCAAGGTGTATAACACCCTGAATATCCTGGACTGTATCACGATATCCGTATCCGTTTCTGAGTCCACAGTATGTAAATGATGCAGCCCTTGACCAGATAAATGTCATGAAACAGTTATATGCGTTCCATGTATTGATCATTGTGTTGAACTCATCACTTGGTGTATTAATCTGGAAATGAGATAACTGTCCATGCCAGTATGCGATAAGCTCCTCAAGTTCTTTGTCGCAGACAGCTTTTGTATCCGTGTAAGAATCAACAATCTTTCCTGCTGTCTCATTATCTATCATTCCAACTAAGAATGCTATTGTCTTTGTCTCGCCCGGTGCCAGCTCCAATACTGTTGTGATTGCTCCACAGCTATTCTCGTTGTAGTTGCCGTGGTTGTTAAGCTTTCCGCTCTCCACTCCGACAGGATTGCCATATCTGTGATATTCTCCGAGAAATTCTCCCCTGTCACCGCACCAGCTGTCAACAGGTGCTCCTGCAAGTCCGATAAATCTGTTTACCACATCCTTGTTGTCAATTTCCTTGCCATCCTCGATGCGGTCAAGATTGGCATGGATCATCTGACGCACTCTGTTCTCCACAAATACTGTCTTTGTAATATACTGTGAATACTGCAGATTCACCTGATCCTGCTCATAGTTGCTGTTGTTTGTAAACTCAGCGTAGCCTGTAATATTAAGGCTTCTTGCCTTATCAGAATTATTCGTCACGCTCAAATTCCACACTTCGTATGTCTTGTTCAGTGGAACGTAATATCTTACTTCTGAATGAATACCGCTATAATCAGCCATCATCTTTGTGTATGCTGTTCCATGATGACACTCACTCTTGTATTCATTCAAATCCTTTCCTACAGGCTGCCACGAAGCTGACCAGTAATCCTTGCTGCCGTTGTCTCTGATATAAATATATCTGCCAGGCTCATCAAACTGATTAAACACATATCTCAAAAGCCTTCCGTTTGCACCTGACTTTGCAAAGCTGTATCCACCTGCATTATTGGAAACAATTGCTCCATACTCCGGTGATCCAAGATAGTTTACCCATGGTGCCGGTGTGTCAGGTCTTGTGATAACATATTCTTTTTTTGATTCATCAAAATATCCGTATTTCATATTCCTTACTCCATTCTCTACTTATTATATGATCTGCGGTTACAACTGCCTCCAACGTATATTTAGCAGTGAGCCATTTTCGTAATATAATATACATTTTTGCAGTAGTGTATTATACAAAATTATTTCTTAAAATATCAGATTTATGACATAACTAAACTTATCTCACAATATATTAAAAAAACCGGACGCATACGCGCCCGGTCCTTGAAAGGAATATGTATTTTACTAAAACTGTCCGAGATACGGTATACGGAGCAGTTAAAGTACGTGGTTAGTTATTAGTATTCTTTCTTTTTTTCAGGAATGAAACCGCTAAAATAAGTGCTCCAGCCATAGCACCAAATACATAAGCCATAATCGGTGAAATGTCATGGTTTACATACTGTGCATCCGATATTGATATGGTTGCCGTCTGCGTCAGGATTGCGAAGTGTAACTTCCTTTACCGGGGCGTTTAACATCTTCATCGTAGCTATCCTTCTGGTATACACGGACATAATCGATCACATATGGGTTATTCTCAAAGCATGTCTCATCGTTTGGATTTCCAACCCAGCTTCCACCAACAGCAAGATTTAAGATAATGTAAAATGGCTGGTCAAATGGTGCCGGATATGTAAGTGTTCCCTGTCCTACTGTTGTTGAGTGCCAATCGCTCTCCTCGTGGTATTTAACTCCATCCACATACCATGTGATTTTTCCCGGCTCCCAGTCACAGGTAAATGTGTGGAAATCATCAGAGAAATCGGCTCCATCCGTTATAGTATATGTACCCTGTGACTCTGAATGAGGATTTCCGTAATGAATGGTTCCGTAAGCCTTGTTTGTCTCCTGTCCCATTACTTCCATGCAGTCAATCTCGCCGCATCTTGGCCACTGACCATATACATTCTCATCATTTGCCATAAGCCAGAATGCAGGAAGGTATCCCTGTCCCTTTGGAACCTTTGCACGACATTCAAATCGGCCGTAGGTGAAGGTCTGCTTATTCTGTGTTGAAATTCTTCCTGATGTATAGGAAGCTGCTTCTTTTGTTGAGCCGGTATCACCATCAGTCGCATTCATATCAACAAATTTTATAGCAGAAATTGTCACGTCTGATGCCGGTGTGTCGGTATCATTGTATTTTCCAAGGGAAATATAGAAATCTGCAGGTGTGTCCTTTGTCATTGTAAATTCAAAACTGATTTCCTGCTCCTTATCCTCTTCAAGCTCCGGTTCGCATCCTCCGTACCATTCATATGAAGCACTCATCACACCTGTTTTGAATTTACGGGTTGCTGTGGACTTAGCCTTAAAACTCACTTTATATTTATGTCCGTTTTGCAGTGAAATATTTTGCTGCTTTAACTGGACATTCCAGTCCACTGTTCCCGCGTTTTTAATACTATAGGTGATCGAACCATCAGCTGTCTTTGCTGAAGCATCCGCTGATCCATCTGCTCCACCCCAGTTTGCTATTGTCTGAGTCCAGCCTTCCATTTCCTCCGAAAAATCTGAGTTTTTCAAAAGATTTCCAGCATCCTTATTTTCTGTTTCAGTAACTTTTTTGACCGGATTTATCACTAATTTTCCATCTTTTACCTGAATGTTTTCATCCGAGTCTACATACTCCTGCAGCTCATTATTTACCCATCCTTTTTCATGTGTCTCCACATTCCAGTCTGCACGGTTTAATGAATCACCATCAAACTCATCGCTCCACACTTTTTTGTAGCCATCATAGCTTAGTTTGCCTGTCTGCTGCGCCGCATCCAACGCTCCCTCTGCAAACGTCTGTGACGGCAAGGCTGTCATTGCCATAGCAGCCACAAGCATGGCTGATAATACTCTTTTTTTCATAAAGTACCCCTTTCATTTATGGTTATTTGCTATCTCGCATCACGTTACTGTCCACACCTTTCAGTGTAACCCGTAACCATAGCATTACTATAACGATTAAGTACCCTTAAAATATACAAAAAAAAACACAAAAACATCAAATTCATGACATTTTAATTTTCCTGTAATTTCCGCAATTCCCTCGGTGTCATGCCAAACTGCGCCTTAAACATCCGGCTGAACACCTTATAATTCGTAAATCCATTGTGCTCCAGTATGTCCGTGATGGAATCCTCAGTTGCCAGAAGCTCCTCATGTATGTGATTGATTCTTACCTGATTGACATACTCGAGAAATGTAACTCCCATGCATTTTTTGAACATACGGCAGAAATAATCCTGATTGAGTGAGGCTATGTCTGCCGCCTCCTTCAATGCTATTGGCTCCTGATAGTTTTCCGCCACATATCTAAGGACATCCTTAAGGCGCGCTATCTGTCTGGATTCTTTTCCCGCATCCATCTCTTTATATGAATAATTTGTAAACAAAATATATAACCTAAAATCCCACTCAAATTATACACTGGTGAATCAAATCACCAGTTTGTATAATTCAACTATCTCTGACTGAAAACCAGTCAGTTGTGTAATTAACTTTTTACGTTTACC
>NZ_JBQKGQ010000016.1:0-70256 GCF_052118705.1 Agathobacter sp. LCP21S3_B2
TGATACACGGAATAGCACGTATAAAATCCCATTTTTTAATTTAAAATCGTTTATGTGAAATTTTCAAGGTACAAACCGTTTTTTACGAGGTGGTTTTGACCCTCAAATCATTCAATTGTTTAAGTTTTATGAATCAGTTAGCAAACATTTGAGAATCAGCTAACTATTGACAGATAGGGGTGAAAGAAAATATAGCCTTTCTTTTTTCGGCAATCGTAAGCGGTATCTTTCTTTGCTTGTAATCGTTTCAAAAGAATTATATAATAGGCATATATGATTTTAGGAGAAGAAAGTATGGCACAGACTATAAGCATCGGAAAACAGGATTTTCTATACCTTCGTGAAAACAATTATTTTTATATAGATAAGACTGATTTTATCAGGCAATGGTGGGAGAGTGCGGATGACATCACGCTTATTACCAGACCACGCCGCTTTGGAAAAACTCTGAATATGAGTATGCTTAATTATTTTTTCTCAAATCATTATTCGGAAAAAAGTGAGATTTTTGAGAAACTTTCTATATGGAACAGCGTAAAATACCGCAAGCTACAGGGAGCATATCCTGTTATATTTATAAGCTTTGCTGATGTAAAGCAGGGAAATTATAAGGATGCGGTACAGAAGGTTAAGAAGATAATTGCGGATGTATACAGGCAGTATCGTTATCTGATAGATTATCCTGATTTCACAGTAGCTGATAGGCGTAAGCTGTCAGACATGACAGATAGGATTGATGATGTAACAGCTCAGGATTCCCTTAAAGATCTGTCATATTTTTTAAGCGAGTACTACAAGAAGAAGGTTATTATTCTACTTGATGAATATGATACACCTATGCAGGAAGCTTACATTCATGGATATTGGGATGAATTCGTTAATTTTATGAGAGGATTGCTGAACTCTACTTTTAAGACCAACCCATATATGGAACGTGCAATAATGACAGGAATTACGAGAGTCTCAAAAGAGTCTGTTTTTTCAGATCTGAATAACCTGGTAGTTGTTACGACTACATCAGAGCAATATGCTGATTGCTTTGGTTTTACTGAGAAAGAGGTTTTTGAGTCGATTGAAAAGTATGGCATGAGTGATAAAAAAGCTGTTGTTAAGCAGTGGTATGATGGATTTACCTTTGGTTCGCTCAAAGATATATATAATCCATGGTCTATCACTAATTTCCTGAAAGAAAAAAAGTTAAAGCCTTATTGGGCTGCTACCAGCTCCAATGCTCTTATAAGCAAACTTATACAGGAATCATCTGCAGAGGTAAAGAGCCTCATGGAAAGTCTGGTTAATGGAAAGAGTATTGAGGTTAATTTTGATGAACAGATAGTATTCAACCGGCTCGAAAAAGATGAGAGCGCTATATGGAGCCTTCTTCTGGCGAGTGGGTATCTGAAGGTTGATAGCATTGTCCATAAGGGAATTACTCTTGAGCCCTGGTATAGACTTAGTATAACGAATCTTGAGACTATAAGTATGTTTTCTAATCTGTTCAAAGGATGGTTTGCGGATGTATCATCCAACTATAATGAATTTGTGAAGGCTTTATTTAGTGGGGATGTAAAAGCAATGAACGTGTATATGAATGATGTGGCGATGTCTACTTTTAGTAGTTTTGATACAGGCAATCATCCATCAGAACGTAGTCAGCCGGAGCGTTTTTATCATGGCTTTGTGCTTGGACTTTTGGTTGATATACGTGATAATTATGAAGTCTTTTCAAATCGTGAAAGTGGCTTTGGAAGATATGATGTAGTTCTGGTTCCGAGGGAGAAGGGACGTGACGCATTTGTTATGGAGTTTAAGGTGTTTGATGACAGTGAAGAAAGTGGACTCGAAGATACGGTTGCGGCAGCACTCAGACAAATTGATGAGAAAAACTATGATACTCAATTGCTGGACAGGGGAATATCTGAGAATAATATCAAGCATTACGGATTTGCATTTTGCGGGAAAAAAGTGTTGATCGGATGCTGAGAGAAATTATGATACGAGAAATTGAAAAATATGATTATTTAGCAGGAGGTATTATATATGTACAATTTCACATTCAACATTCCAACAAAAATCCATTTCGGAAAGGATACCATTTCGAGTTTATCAGAGCTTAAGGCATATGGCAGCAAGGTGCTTTTAGTGTACGGAGGCGGCTCTATAAAGAAAAACGGTCTCTACGATACCGCAATGAAGATCCTTAAGGATGCGGAGCTGACCGTGTTTGAGCTTAGCGGAGTGGAGCCAAACCCAAAGATTGAGACAGTCAGAAAGGGTGTTGAAATCTGTAAAAATGAGGGTATCGACATGGTGCTTGCAATAGGAGGCGGCAGTACAATTGATTGCTCAAAGGTTGTTGCAGCAGGTGCAAAGTATGACGGTGATGCATGGGATCTGGTGCTTGATGGCTTAAAGGTCAAGGCGGCACTTCCGATATTTGATGTGCTTACTCTTTCCGCAACCGGAACAGAGATGGATCCTTTTGCTGTTATCTCTGATATGTCTAAAAATGAAAAGTGGGGAACAGGATCGCCGTATATGGTGCCAACTATGTCAATATTAAATCCTGAATATACTTTTTCAGTATCAAAAAAACAGACTGCAGCGGGAACCGCAGACATGATGAGCCATACAATGGAGAATTATTTTTCTATGGAGAATGCTGACTGCCAGAAATTTATGGCGGAGGGATTGTTACGTACAATGATTAAAAATGGACCGGTTGCCCTCGCACAGCCTGACAACTACGAGGCCAGAGCCAACCTGATGTGGGCAGGCACACATGCAATCAACGGTGTTGTGGGCGATGGCTGTTCACCTGCATGGTGCGTACATCCTATGGAGCATGAGCTGAGCGCTTTCTATGATATTACTCATGGAGAGGGACTTGCAATACTCACACCGGCGTGGATGGAGCACATACTAAATGACGACACACTTCCAATGTTTGTGGAGTTTGCAAAAAATGTCTGGGGACTTTCCGGTGATGATAACTATGCACTTGCACACGCAGGCATTGATGCACTGAAGAAATTCTTCTTTGAGACAATGGGCATTCCTGCAAATCTAAGAGCGGTAGGAATCACAGACGACAGGAACTTTGAGGTGATGGCAAAGAAGGCCTGCGAGGGTTCAAAGGGATCGTTTGTACCGCTTAGCAAGGACGATATTGTGGAGATATACAGAGCGGCATTCTAATCAATCATTCTTGCAAATAACCGGATTAATACCTTGATTGAAATTCTATTTGAGGTATGAGAACAAAATATATTTATCTTTAATAAGCCATGTTACCACCACAGCGGTGAGAACATGGCTTATTTTTATGTGCTATTATATAAAAAATCACTTTATAGGGAATGCAACAGACTCTATAATGAACATAATCACAAATAGAGCAAAAATCACTGCCACATCTAGCAGTATTATGCCGACGTAGTGCAGGAAACGGTTTTTGCTCTTGCAAAGTGGCAGTATATTCTGTACATTGAGATAGTTAAAGCCACAGAAAATCGTAAATATGAACATACCAAGGCAGAAAATTCTTTCAAGCCACAGCTTTGCTCCGTAAGTATTTTCTAATTCTAATGACAGGCAAAGCCATATTATGAACAGATATGCGACTGAGGATAGCAGCATTTTCCATGGAGTTCTCGTGCGAAATCCGGGTGGGAGGAAAAGGGAAGAACTGTCGTGGATAGCTCGTTTAGCAGTATTGGCATTGGCTGCATTGTTTGCATTATCATGGTTCTGGTGTGCATATTGACTTGAATTACCGGCAGCAGAAGTGCTGTGCTGCGCAGGATAATATGACTGCGATACGGCATTTTTTAACTCTGCCACAGACTGGTATCTTGCGGCTGGTGTCATCTGAGTACATTTTTCTGCAATCAGGTTAAGCCGGTGCAGAATTGGAGCAATGTCGGGAACCGGAGTGATGCTGCCAAGCATTTCGCGCAGTACTATGCCGAGAGAATATATGTCTGTTTTCGGAGATGAAGAACCAAAGCCATACTGCTCGGGAGCTGCATATCCGGGAGTGCCGATCAGCACGGTATCAGACTCGTTTTGTCCGGAAAATTGTTTTGCTGCATTGAAATCTAAAAGCATGGCATAGTTATAACTGGTGATTATGATATTTGAGGGCTTTATATCGCGATGGATTATAGGCGGAGTCATCGAGTGCAGAGCTTCAAGTATATTGCAGAGCATAATCATGTAGCTTCTGATATCGGAAACACTAAGGTCAGAGTTGTCTATTTTTTCCTGCAGGGAGGTTCCGCTTATATATTCTTCGATTACGATAAGCTGATTGCCATCTTCATAGTAATTGATAAGGCGCGGAATACCGGCCACAGGATTGCGATAAAGGTATTCGTACACGCGGATATTGTATATATCAAGGATTTTCTGGACATAAATATTGCCGGAAAGCGCAGATTGAACCAGATAAACCTTGTGTTCTTCATTTAAGGCTGAGATTATTTTGTAATCGCTCATGGTGCATGTATCCTTTCAGGTATCGCTAATGAGGTAGGAATAGTTACAAGTACAAGTATAACAGATGGGAGAAATTTATGAAGCAAAAAAATACAAAAGAATTGGATGATATCCTTGGAAAAACTCATATATCGGATTTTGATAAATTTTGTGTTGAGCAGAAGGACAGCATGAATCCGGAGCAAAATGCGTTTTCGGAGTACATAAAGGATTTGCTTAAGGAAAAGAAAATAACACAGCAGATGGTGTTTTTGAAGGCTGATATTCCGGAAAAATACGGCTACAAGCTTCTGTCAGGCGAAAAACATACCAGGCAGAGGGATATTATCCTGAGGATATGTTATGCTGCAGAGCTTACATTGGAGCAGACCCAGAGAGCCTTGAGAAAATACGAGATGCCGCAGCTCTATGCAAAAATCCCGAGAGATGCCCTTCTTATGCTTATTTTTAAAGACCGTCCGGGCGGAATCATAGAAGTGAACGAATTACTCAGCAAAAATGGTATGGAAATGCTCAGGACAAGTGGTGTGCAGGAGTAGGTTTAGAATATAATTTTACCACCGCTGCGGGGAGAACGGTATTCATACTGTGATGGTATAATAGTCCTACAATTTACAGAGGAGGACTTAACCATGAAAAAAAGAACTAATTTACTGGCTCTTGTACTGAGTATCACAGCAATTACTTTTACATTATTGGGATGCAGCTCGGATACAGGGCAAAAAAAGAGCATAGCTGCACCGGGAAGCGCAACAGAGACCGGTGGAGGCGCAGAGAGCAGCGGAACTAATGGAGGCGGCGCAGATCAGGCATCAGCAGATGAGAGCATCAATGAGCAGGTGCTTGTAGACCAGGATGGCATCAAAATAACTGCGACTGAATATGTGACGGACAGCATATGGGGAGACGGAATTAAGCTTCTGGTTGAAAATAATTCGGCCAAGGACTATACAATAGGCTGTGATGCACTTATCGTGAACGATTATATGATCACAGATCTGTTCAGCGCGGATGTTGCGGCAGGAAAGAAGGCGAATGAGGTTATGTATTTATCGTCAACAGAGCTTAAAGCAGCCGGAATAGATACAGTAGGACAAATTGAGATGTATTTCCACGCATACGATTCAAACTGGGATAATCTTTTCAAGAATGTATATTCAAAGCTTGAGACCTCTGAATTTGCAAACATGGATACGACACCAAACGATGCGGGACAGGAGCTTTACAATGCAAATGGTGTAAGGATTGTTGGAAAAACAGTTGATGAAAATTCCTTCTGGGGAACAGCAATTTTACTTTACATCGAAAACACCTCAGGTCAGAATGTCGGAATAAACGTGGACAATATGTCTATCAATGGATATATGATGACACCGCTGTTTTCAACCACAGTCTATGACGGAAAGAAGTCTATAGATGATATAACCATTATGTCAAGTGATCTTGAGGCAAACGGAATCACGTCGGTCGATCAGGTGGAGCTTAAATTCCATATATACAATGCTGAGAGCTACGATACAATAGCGGATTCAGATGAGATAACATTTACGGCACAGTAAATAATTTAAACATCATATGAAAGTATGATTATTAAACAGTAGAGCTACGCAATATTTAAATAGATAGGAGAAATTCATCATGAAGGTTTGGAAATTAGTTTCAGGTATTTTATCAATAATTTTATTTGTTTTTGTATCATTTCAGTCATGCGCTGCAGGAGTATCTAATGCATTGGAGGCCAATGGTGAGGCATCAGGAAGTGCAGGAATAATTGTGGCAATTCTTATGCTTGCAGGTGGAATTGTTTCAATCGCTACGAGAAAATCGTTAGGCAAGGGTGGGAATATCGCGCTCATAGTACTTTTTGGATTGGCAGCAATTATCGGATTTGCGGGTTATGGAAGTTTTTCGGATCTGGCTATATGGGCAGGCTGGTGTCTGATAAATGCAGTTCTTGCGGTAGTTGCACTGGTTATGGCAAAGAAGAACAATTAAATATTACTATTTGAATTCATATGAGGAAGATTCTAAGGAGAATCTTCCTTTTTTGATATTTAAACTAAGATGAAATATGATATAATTAACTCGATAGATTATATAATGTGTAAATGAGCATCAGCCAAAGAGCTATATTCATATGTGTATACAATATAAAATTATGAAAGGTGAGAGATATATGGCAACAAAGATAAGAAAAGTAGGGAAGATGTCCGTAAAAATTGTTACAGATAGAGGGAGACTGATAGATAATAATATTATAAGTGAACATGATGCTGAAATGGATAATAGGGCAGCAGCCGCAGTCAGATCAGCAATAGATAAAGCTAGGGTTTGTAAAAAACCTATAGCAAAATATGATCCTGTAACTCAGAGGGCCTATATAGAGTATTCTGATGGGGAGAAAAAGTATGTCAACTAGAAAACCAATGATCCTTGTATTAGCAGGACCTAATGGCTCAGGAAAGAGTACAATTACTCAATATTTTGAAAAAGTAGGAGAATACACTAACGCAGATGATGTTGTAGCATCAACAGGCATGGATAATGTAGAGGCGGCGAGATTTGTAGACGAAAAAAGATATAAGGCGATTTCAGGGAAAAAAGATTTTACTTTTGAGACTGTTTTGTCATCCGAATATAAACTTGAGATATTAAGAAAAGCTAAAAGAGAAGGTTACTTTATAAAATGTGTATTTGTATTAACCGCAAGTCCATATATTAATGTTGCAAGAGTTGAAGCAAGAGTTGCACAGGGTGGACATGATGTTGAGAAACAAAAAATTGTGTCGCGATATGAAAAATCATTGAAAAACATTAAGGAATTATTGCAGATTTGTGATATCTTACATGTATATGATAATACGTTTGAACCTGTGCGAATAATAAGAAAACACAAGGATGATATATCTATATTTGCAAATGAATTGTGGGATGAAGAAAAAATACTAAGTTTGATGAAATAATCTTAACCTGAAAGACCAAATAAGCGGCAGACTACCAGCAAAGAGGGTGTTTGCCGCCTGTTTTTTGTATAATTTCATATACAAACGATATGTAACAGCATATTTAAGTATGCAATTTAAGGCAGTCGGTGATATAATATCTCTGATTTTGATAACACGGAGGAACTATTATAATGAATACAGCCTCAAAGACAAGACATGTCTTTATTTTGTTTTTGGCAGATATAGTCTGGGGAATAGCCTTTGTAGCGCAGTCAAAGGGAGGGGATGCAGTTGGAGCATTTTCATTCAACGGCATCCGCTTCCTTATTGGTGCGCTCTGCCTTCTGCCGGTCATAAAAATACTGGATGTAAAAGAGCTGACGGTAAACAGGCCTGAAAGCAAAAAGCAAAAGAAAGAGCTTTGGATAGCCGGAAGCTGCTGTGGAATAGCACTTTTCTTTGCAAGCAACCTGCAGCAGCTTGGAATCAGCATGGGCGCAGAATCCGGCAAGGCAGGATTTCTTACAGCTACATATATACTTATGGTGCCTATACTTGGGATTTTCCTCAAAAGAAAATGCGGAGCCAAAATATGGATAGGTGTATTTATTGCACTGATAGGCATGTATTTTCTGTGCATGAATGGGGCATTTTCACTTAGTGGGTCGGATTTGCTCCTGTTGGCAGGAGCATTGTGCTTTGCGATACAGATACTTGTTATAGACCATTTCGTATCACATGTAGATGCGGTCAGACTTTCATGCATTGAGTTTTTTGTCACCGGACTTGGCTCATGTATAGTGATGATTTTTACTGATATGGGACCGTCTGCCAGCGGTATAGCGCAGTGGGCACAGTCGCTTTGCACATGGGATGCATGGATTCCGATTCTCTACGCCGGTATTTTCTCAAGCGGAGTGGGCTATACGCTGCAGATTGTCGGACAAAAGGGCCTAAATCCGGCGGTGGCATCGGTGGCGATGAGCCTTGAATCGGTGGTTTCTGTGATTGCAGGATGGATTCTGCTGGACCAGATGCTAGGTGGCAGAGAAATTTTTGGATGTGTGCTCATGTTTATTGCGATAATTATTGCACAGCTTCCGGATAGGGAGTATACTAAATAGGTTACAGTATAAAAATGAAATGTGATTATTCAGAATCACTGAGAACAAAAAAGCACAAGTATAGTGCGGTTTTGCGAATGTGCGTGGGGATGAATAGTTACAACGAAATAGGGATTGGATATGAGAAATAATAGCAGAAAAAATTACAGACGCCGCAGACGAAATACAGGAACTTCACAGATTAAGCTTGTAGGAATAGTGGCTGTGACAGTCGTTATAGCGATTATAATAGTTATATCGTGCTTTAATAAGGCAAAAAAAGACAGTAATAAGGCAAAAAACACAGGGACAGCCACAGAAAATGTGACCGCTGTGACTGAGCAGGTAAGTGAGACAGAGGAAGCAAAGGAGCTTTTTGTGCCAAAGGAGTCTGATGCTACAGCAGCAATCGGAGATGAGCTTGAGAGCTCTTATGCCGTAGTGATTGATGAGCAGGACGGCACAGTTGTTGCGGGAAAAAATGCTCATGAGAAAATGTATCCGGCTTCCATGACAAAGGTTATGACAGTGCTTGTAGCAGCAGAGCAGGCTGAGAAAAATGCAATTGCTGCAGCGGAGAATGAAAACACCGAAATAGACAGGCAGGCTGTGATAGAAAACAAGCTCAACGAGGTTGTTACAATTACAAGAGAAGCCACAGATTATTCATATGTGCATGATTGCAGTACAACAGGCTTTTTAGACGGTGAGCAGGTGCCGCTTCGCGATGTGTTTAACGGAACCATCCTGCCATCAGGTGGAGAATCGGCATATCAGCTTGCGGTTTATACAGCAGGCTCCATGGAAGCATTTGTCGATATGATGAACCAGAAGGCAGCAGAGCTTGGGATAGGTCAGACCACACATTTTACAAACCCTGTCGGCATATATGATGAGAACAATTACAGCACAGCCTATGATATGGCGGTCATCATGCAGGCAGCGATGCAGGACGACATTTGTAAAACAGTACTTTCAAATCATACATATAGCACGGCTGCAACACCGCAGCATCCGGAGAACCTGAACATATCAAATCTGTTCCTGCGCCGAATAGAGGACAGGATGACAAGTGGCGAGGTAATCGGTGCAAAGACAGGCTTTGTAAATCAGTCCGGCAACTGTGCGGTCAGCTATGAGAAGGCAGCAAGCGGAAAGACATATATATGTGTGACAGCAGGCGCTTCAAGCGGATGGCACTGTATAGATAATCATGTGTATTTATATAATACATACGGCAAGTAATCAGCACAGCTGATTTTAAGGAGCACGGATATGGCGGAAAATCAAGGCAATTACAGGGGAAAAACCACGCGTAATGAGAAAAAATACAAAAAAGCCAACGGACAGCCGAGACTAAAGGAGAAAAGCAACCGGGCAAAAAGCGATAACGTATGTCCGTATGCGAAGAAATGTGGAGGCTGCGACTATCAGGGCGTAGAATATAAGGAACAGTTAAAAACCAAGCAGGCATACATGAAAAAGCTGCTAAAGCCTTTTTGCTTTGTGGAGCCGATTGTCGGCATGAAAAATCCGCTCTATTATCGTTACAAGGTTCATGCAGCCTTTGACTGTACGAGGCGCGGTCAGATTGTGGCGGGAGCCTACAGGAAAAACACACATGATGTGGTGGATATCGAAAGCTGTATGATAGAGGAGCAGGAGTCAGATGAGATAATAAGGGACATAAAGGATATGCTCCGCTCATTCAGGATAAAGACCTATGATGAGGACACCGGCTATGGGCTTCTCAGACATGTGCTTGTAAGAAAGGGCTATGCAACAGGGCAGATAATGGTAGTGCTTGTCCTGGCATCGCCGATACTTCCATCGAAGAACAATTTCGTAAAAGCACTCAGGAAAAAGCATCCCAATATCACGACAGTGGTGCTCAACGTGAATGATAAAAAGACAAGCATGGTGCTCGGAGACAGAAACATCACACTTTATGGCAAGGGCTTCATAGAGGATAAGCTGTGTGGCTGCACCTTCCGCATCTCACCAGGCTCGTTTTATCAGGTGAATCCGGTACAGACGGAGCTTTTATACGAAAAAGCCATTCACGAGGCACACCTCACCGGCAAGGAACGTGTAATCGATGCATACTGCGGCACCGGAACCATAGGCATCATAGCAGCGAAAAATGCAGGTGAAGTCATCGGAGTCGAGCTAAATCGTGATGCAATCCGCGATGCAGTCATCAATGCAAAGCGAAACGACATCAGAAATATCCGCTTCTACAATGACGATGCCGGAAAATTCATGGTCGAGATGGCACAAAAGGGTGAGAAAGCGGATGTTGTCATAATGGATCCTCCAAGAACCGGCAGCGACGAGGCATTTTTATCATCGGTTGTCAAGCTGTCGCCGGAGAGAGTGGTGTATGTGTCGTGTGGTCCGGAAACACTGGCGAGGGATTTAAAGTATCTCACAAAGCATGGATATACAGTGAAGCGTGCAACACCATATGACTGCTTTCCATATACAGAGCACATAGAGACTGTTGTGTTACTTTGCAGGTAAAAGGTCAATAATAGTATTCCAATTCGCCGTCAAATGGTGTAGAATAAAAACTACTTTCCATGTATACTAATGAATGATTACAGCCCATATACGGAGGACAAACATGAGAACGCTATATACATTTGACAAACACAATTATTCCGATGATATGGAGGTATTTGAGCGCTTCGCGGTGCGCGCGGTTATTATCAGAGACGGAAAGCTTGCCATGCAGCAGGCCGGTGAGGGCTACTACAAGATACTGGGCGGCGGCATCGATGCGGGCGAGACCAACGAGGTGGCGCTGGCACGGGAGGTGCGCGAGGAGGCAGGGCTTCTTGTCGTGCCGGAAAGCATCAGGGAGTGCGGCAAGGTCATAGAAAAGAGACGCGATATATTTGAGGCTGACAAGATATATTACTGTCACACCTACGTGTATTTCTGTGATGTGAAGGACGAGCATGTGGCAGCACAGATGACAGACAGCGAGATAAGGCTTGAGTATCATCTGTCATGGGCCACGCCGGATGAGATAATAAAGGCCAACAGCGCTTTTCTTGATAAAGAATGGATAGCAAGAGATACTAAGATTGTTGAGTTGATAAAAGAAATGTGTTAAAATAATGCCTGGATGTAAATCCGGGCATTTAATATAAGGAGAAGCAGTATAAATGGATAAAAATAAAAATAAAATCAAAAATAAATTAAAGGATGATCCGGCCTTCACTCTTGAGGTGCAAAACCCGGAGGTTGAGGCGCTGCTGACACAGTATTCAAGCGACAAAAAGGCGGAGTCACTCAATAAGCTCATTGAAAAATGCACTAAGAGCAGATTTTTGGTGCCTGCAAATGTCGGAGAGAACAACAGGCCGATTCCGCTATTTATTAAAAACGGTGAGGGAGAGGCTTTCTTGCCGATTTATACATCAAAGGCACAGCTTTCTAAGGATCATCCGTCACCATGCATTGTAAATATGCCGTTTCTTGCAGTCAACAATATGGTGGCAAATAAAGAGTTAAAGATTGATGGTATCGCATTCAACCCGTTCACTCACAATCTGATTTTCAAAAAGCCTCTTGTAGAAAAGATTGAGGCAGTGGAAAAGGCCAGAAGAGAGGGACATCCTACATCACCGACAAAGGGCAAGACTGTACAGATGACAGCAGAGCAGTATGTCATCTTCGAGCGTATGCAGTATGAGCATATTTTCCTGCCGGCAAAGATGTTTGAGGGCGGAAAAGAGTTCATGGACCGACTTGCCGATGAGAAGGAAAAGCTAATAGATGAGCTGTACGAGGAGGCATATCAGCAGAAGCGTATGTATCCATATATGGAGGAGGATTTCTCTGTTATGTCTATGCAGATTTCTGATACGCTCAATATCACCAGAGTTGATTTCCCAACAAGAGATATGGCTCCAAACTGCGCAATCCGTGCTTATCTCGTGTGGGATGATGCTGCGTCACAGGGCAGATATTTTGTAATTGATGCGAAGGCCGATAAAACTACTGAGCTGGCCGAGATTACAGAAGATCACAAGCGTCTTGGATATGGAGCTGCACCGGTTGAGGGGGCTGAGCTTCAGACTGTTCTTGACCTGGTCAAGAAAAGTGCAGAGGAACAGAATCAGAAAAGTAATGTAGGGCAGGATATATAAAGGAGGTCGCGTATGAAGGAGTTTTTAGGCAGAATAAAGGCTGATTTTCTATTGTCATCAGTGCTTTGTATAGCGCTGGGACTGGTATTTATCATATGGAGAGCTTCGGTGCTCACGATTGTGGCCAATGTGCTTGCGGTAGTGCTTATCATCATCGGAGTGGTCTATATGTGCAGCTATTTTTTGAATATAGTCACGAATGGTTTGTCAGCGATGCTGGGGCTTGTGGTTTTAGCAGTGGGTATATGGTTTCTGGTACAGCCAAAGGTTGTTGTGAGCCTGATACCTATAGTAATTGGTCTGGTGCTCATTTTTCACAGCATCAGGAGCATTATTGAGGCAGTGGATGCCAGAAAATACGGTTACGGAGGCTGGAGTGTCGGCCTGATTTTTTCAATAATCAGTCTGATTTTTGGAATAATCTGCGTGACAAATGCATTTGATGTAATGAAGACAGCCACTGTTGTTGTCGGAATCATATTGATTTTCAACGGAGTGTCCAATATCTGGATTACAAGCCGTGCCACAAAGGCTGAGAGCGCTTACAATAAGCAAAAGGAGTATGAGTCAACGTTTGTTGAGGACAGAAAAGATGACAATTAAGCAGTAACAGAAAGGCGACAGAATGCGTCGGATGGAG
This sequence comes from Agathobacter sp. LCP21S3_B2, assembly GCF_052118705.1. Taxonomy (NCBI): domain Bacteria; kingdom Bacillati; phylum Bacillota; class Clostridia; order Lachnospirales; family Lachnospiraceae; genus Agathobacter; species Agathobacter sp. LCP21S3_B2. The sequence continues at coordinate 13,349 of NZ_JBQKGQ010000016.1, forward strand.
TTTAAGATGGAGAGACCCGGACTTACCAAGGTCGGTGACCATCTGAAGGTAACAGAGAGCAAGCTTCCGACTTCATATTATTATACGATAGAGCATGCGATTGCCATGTCGGGAAACTACGTGGTCAGTGAGAGGCTCAAAAGCCGCGAGGGCGATGTCGTGGATGTGAGGGAGACCGAGAAGGGCTACTTTGTCACGATGGAGTTTGATGAGTAATGACACAGCAAGGTAAGAATGCAATAGATCTGGTGCTCGCTGAGAGCCTTATAGAGCTTTCAGCGAAAAAGCCAATCGACAAGATTACAATTAAAGAGATAACGGACAAGGCCGGAGTTATCCGCCCTACGTTTTACAATCATTTTCAGGACAAGTACGAGCTGATAGAGTGGATCATCAAAAACGAGCTGCTTGAGCCCATCAAGCCACTGCTCAATGCCGGAATGATTTTTGAAGCGATTGTGCTGATGCTCAATAATATCTCGGCAAACAGTGTTTTTTACAAGAAAGCACTAAAGCTGGAGGGCGCTGTGACGTTCAATCATATTGCCATGAAGTGCGTCTATGAGATGTTTATGAATATTATAAGCGAAAAGAGCACAGGAAAGAAATCCAAATACCGCTGGCTCACACCGGAGGTGATTTCTACATATTATGCGCAGTCGTTGTGCTTTATCACAGAGGGCTGGATAGCCCAGGGCATGGATGATATTGAGCCGAAGGAGATGGCTGAGGCATACATGTATCTGATTACGCGTTCGATGGATGATATACTAAGTGAGCTGTAGAGGACAATTACCATGTAAAATGACGGCTTAAGCAAGCTCATAAAGCAGAATCATAAAGAGGCATGCGTTCATATAAATATGAAAATGCTGTGAAAAAGTGTGAGAAATCAAATACAATATCATATATGTGTCATATCGGATATACAAATTGATGGATTTGTATATCTCACATGACAAATCGAAGAGATTGAATATTTATTTATTCGGTCTTTTTTTTTATACTTCAATACGAATAAAAGAAAGAGTGGTGAATCTAATGATTAAATTTGGAAAAGGAGTCGTAAAACATCGTGTGCTGATACTGATAGTTGCATTTGCACTGCTTATACCGTCGGGCATCAGCTTTATCAACACGAGAATCAACTTTGATATCCTTTCTTATCTGCCAAGCCAGATAGAGACTATGAAGGGCCAGGATATCATGGTAGATGAGTTTGGAACCGGAGCGTTGTCATTTGTGATCTTAGAGGATATGAAGGATCAGGACATAGAGACTCTGGCGGATGACATAGAGGACCTTAAGGGTGTAAATGCTGTCATCTGGTACGGAACAATCGCTGATTCCACATTGCCAAGAGAGGCAATTCCGGATGAGGTGTACGACGCATTTAACAACAAGGATGCAAACAGCCAGCTCATGCTCGTCACCTACAGTGACACAATGGGTTCGGATGAGACGATGGAAGCCGTTGACAAGATGAATAAGATGGTGAAAAACCATTGCTTCGTTGCAGGAATGGCGGCGGTTAATACCGATACCAAAAACCTTGTTATACAGCAGGCTCCAATATATGTCATCATAGCAGCATTGCTTTCAATGCTTGTCATGGGAATTACAATGGACTCAATAATTGTTCCGATGTTATTCCTCCTAAGCATAGGAATGGCTATTATCTATAACCTGGGAACAAACTTTATACAGGGACAGATTTCATATCTGACACTGGCACTGACAGCAGTATTGCAGCTCGCCGTAACAATGGATTATTCGATTTTCCTGTGGCACAGCTATCAGGAGCAGATAGACAGATATGACGGAGACAAGAAGCGAGCCATGGCACATGCCATTTCCCACACAATTGTCTCAGTAACAGGAAGTTCAATCACAACAATCGCAGGCTTCGTAGCCCTCTGCTTCATGAGCTTTACACTTGGACTTGACCTGGGAATCGTAATGGCAAAGGGCGTTGTATTCGGAGTTATCGGATGTGTAACTATCCTTCCTGCACTGATTCTTGCATGTGATAAGGCAATCGAGAAGACAAAGCATAAGATTCTTATGCCGGATGTTTCCAGGATTGCAAGCTGGGTAACAAATCATTATAAGATACTTGCAGTGATTTTCATCGTAGTGCTCATCCCGGCAATATACGGATACACTCATGATCAGGTCTACTATGACCTTGCAGGAACCATGCCTGACAGTGCATACAGTAAGCAGGCCAATGACAGACTCGACAAGGAGTATGCTATGGGTGCCACACATATCATCATCGCGCCGAGCGATATGCCAAAGGCAGACAGCATAAGCATGATAGATGATATCAATAAGGTCGATGGAGTAAAGCTTGCGGTATCGCTTGACTCAATACTCGGACCTACCATACCGGATGATATGGTGCCGGATGAGGCAAAGGAGATATTCAAAAACGGTGATTACCAGATGATGCTTGTTTCATCAAAATATGCGACAGCATCTGATGAGGTAAACAACCAGATTACAGAGATTAAAAAGATAGTAAAGAATTACAGCGAGGACGCAATGCTTATCGGTGAGGCACCTTGTACAAAGGATCTTATCACTATCACAGATACAGACTTTAAGCGTGTAAGTGCGGTATCAATCGTATTGATATTCCTTATCATCCTCATAGTATTCAAATCGGTATCGCTTCCAATCATACTTGTAGCGGTCATCGAGTTTGCAATCTTTGTAAACATGGGAATTCCGGGATTTACAGGAACGAAGCTTCCGTTTATCGCGAGCATCGTAATCGGAACCATACAGCTTGGTGCAACGGTTGACTATGCGATACTTATGACCACAAAGTACAGAAAGAACAGATACACCGGAATGGACAAAAAGCCGGCAATCACAAAGGCACTTGCAGATTCGACAAACTCAGTTATAGTCAGTGCACTCTGCTTCTTCGCCGCAACCTTTGGTGTAGGACTTTATTCAAACATTGATATGATCAGTGCTATCTGTATACTGCTTGCACGAGGCGCAATCATCAGTATGTTTGTAGTAGTATTTATACTTCCGTCAATGTTTATGATTTTTGACAAAGTAATATGTGCCACAAGCGCAGGCTTTAAAAACAAGAATCTGACAGCTTAGTAATCTGATTAATCATAAATGAGGGATAAAATACTTTTTGGCCCTCATAACATAAAAATATGACCTCAAAAACAAAATCAGGAGGAATAAGACATGAAATTACCAGAATTGAAAGAAAAGTTAAAAAGTAAATATATTGTCCGTGTTGTAGCCGGAGTCCTCACAATAGCACTTGTAGGTACAGGAATCGGAGCAACAGCGGTTTTTGCCGAGAAGGACAGCACAGCAGTCACAGCCGAGGCAGACAGCACAACAGGAAGCAGCAAGGATGCTGATGACATAGCAGATAAGCTCATGGACAGCGTATCATTAAAGGATAACGATGCAGACAAGGACGAGAGCGTATACCTCATCTCAGATGCAAACGGCAACGTGAACAAAACAATCGTAGTAGATCACCTTAAAAATAAAGACAAAAAGGATACCTTGGAGGATGCTTCAAACCTTACGGATATCGAGAACGTAAAGGGCAAGGAAAAGTTCACTCAAAGCGGTGATAAGCTCACATGGCAGGCCGGCGGCAAGGACATTTACTATCAGGGCACAGCAACAGAGGAACCGCCTGTAACACAGAAGGTTACATATTACCTCGATGGAAAAGAAATCGCACCTGAGGATCTTGCTGGAAAATCAGGAAAGGTTAAAATCCGTTTTGACTACACAAATACCACATCATATACAGAGACAGTAAACGGCGAGAAGCAGACAGTTTCCGTACCATTTGCAGCAGTAACAGGACTTGTACTCGGTGATGGCTTCGAGAATATCGAAGTGACAAACGGCAAGGCTGAGGTAAGCGACTCATCAAGCGTAGTGCTCGGCTATGCACTTCCAGGCTTAAAGGACAGCCTCGGAATCAAGGACAAAGACCTCGATGGCGATGTAAATATCCCTGAATACGTGGAAATGACAGCAGATGTGGAGAATTTCTCAATGCCTGCAGCCATGACCTTCGTGGTAAACGCATCTGATTATGTAAGCACAGACGGAATTGACACATCAGACCTCGATGATATGATAAATGACTTAAAGGATGCCTCAACACAGCTTCAGGATGGTTCAAAGACACTGGCAGAGGGTACCGACACACTTGCTGACGGACTTTCAACATTGCAGAGCAAGCTCGGCACATTCGCATCAGGAGTTGGTACACTGCAGAGTGGACTTAAGACATATACTGATGGTGTTAGTACATTAAGTGGTGGACTGAATACACTTGGAAACAGCACAGGAGCCCTTGTGTCAGGAGCAGATAAGCTTAATAGTGGAGCAGGTCAGCTTGCAAGCGGAAGTGCAACACTTAAGGATGGTTTGAAATCATATACGGATGGAGCAAATGGTCTTGCAAAGGGAGCAAGTGATTTAGATGCCGGTATTGGAACTTTGGCAGAAAAATCAGGAACATTGGTGGATGGAGCTACAAAGCTTAATGATGGTGCAGCAGATCTTGCAACAGGAGCTAAAGCTCTTTCGGACGGAATGGATAAATTAAATACAGGAATACAAGATGTCAATGCTGGCGCGGCGGATTTGGCTAGTGGAGCAGATCAGTTAAAAGCAGGGGCAGATAAGTTGAATGTTAGTGTAAATGGTGCTGTCGATGAAAATGGAAACAAGATAAGTGGTGATGTAGTTGAGACACTTTCTACAGACATGAAGGTTCAAATCCAGACAATGCTTGATTCAAAATTTAATAATAATGAGGTGATAAAACAATTATTACCACTTTTGAAAGTTGATAAAATAACTGTTGATAATGTGTCGACAGTTACAGAAGTAGTGGCTAAAAAAACTGACCTTGGTACAATTATAGGTGTAGAAAACTATAATAATTTATTAATTGGTTTGTATCAGATGCAGGGAGCTGTAACTCTTTATACACAGTTTTCATCTGAACTTCCAAGTAATGAGCAGATAAAAGCTCTTAAAGAGGGAGTATCATCATTAAGCACTGGAATTAATAGTATTGAAAGTGGATCAAATGCTTTGGCAGCTGGAACTAAACAACTTGCAGATAGCGCTCCAGCCTTAAAAAATGGAGCTATAGCATTGAAAAACGGAACTTCTAACTTGAAAGACGGAACAGACTCCTTGGTAAATTCAATTCCAACTCTTACAGGCGGAATCAAGCAGCTTAAAGATGGCTCGTCTCAGCTTAGCGCCGGAGCAGCAAAGCTTACATCAAACAATGATACACTTAATGCCGGAGCAACAGCACTCAATGCCGGAGCAAGCCAGCTTTCAGCCGGAACACAGTCACTCATGAACTCAGTACCAACCCTCACAAGTGGAATCAAGCAGCTTGTAGACGGCTCAAACACACTTGTAGCGAACAATGCACAGCTCAACAGCGGAGCCTCACAGCTTGCAGATGGAACAAATCAGATAGTTTCAGGTGTTGACCAGCTCACAACAGGCTCTAAGACACTTTCAGAGGGTGCACACACACTTGCAGATGGTATGGTACAGTTCAATGAGGAGGGAATCAACAAGATTCTTGACGCATACAACGGTGACTTAAAGCCATTCACCGACAAGCTTCAGGCAGTAATTGACGCAGGTGAGGAATATCAGACATACTCAGCAATTGCTGATGGACAGACGGGTAGCGTTAAGTTCATATATAAATTAGCTTCAATAGATGCTAAGGCAGATAGCGACAAATAATTATAATTAACAGTTACGGATGTTTAAATATCATGGGAGGCAAAAATGGGCTGGATAGAATATCTGTTAATCGTGGCGGGAAGCTCGCTGGAGATTTTCGTTGCGATGGAATGTCAGGGATCCCTGATCCAGAAAGTAAATAAGAAACAGCTTACAGCCATTTGCTTCATAGTTGCAGTTTGCCAGTTGTTAGCAATGTACATCGGGTATTTCCTGTCAAACTTTCTTAATGGGAAATACTCGGTGAAGGATGAAGCACTTTTAGGAGAGATAATTTCTATCGGAATACTGATAGGACTGGGGATCAGGCTTATAGGAAAGGCTATAAGAAACGAAAGGATTGAGGAGCATTGTCAGGCGCAGCTTGACATGAAAAGAGTGTTAAGGATAGCAGGAATCACCGCATTTTATACGGTTCTTGCAGGAATAGCATTCGGATTCCTCGGTACCGGACTTTTCACCATTATGATAATGGTGGCGCTGCTCACTGTCATCTGTATAGTGGCAGGCATTTACACAGGATACCACTTCGGTTTCGAGCAAAAGACAAAGGTATATATCGTGGGGGCGATACTCTTTTGGGCGGCTGGAATTGATGTGATAGTAAGACTTGTAAGTGCAAAATAATGCATAGGGCTCTGTTCGTAAGAATAGGGCTTTTTTGCTGTCCATTGAAGTATGAAATACTTTGCTTGCAATGTCAAAGTAAATGCTATAGAATATTTTCATACTTAATAACACGCAAATGAGGAGATTTAAAGTTATGAAACAGAAATTGAGAAAACTTTCGGCACCGGCAAATATAATATTTGCCATTCTTGCAGTTTTTATTTTCATTGCACCATTGCAGTGGAGCGGAAAAGTATTGGGACTGATTCCGGGCATGGAAAAGGCGGATGACTATCTGCTGCAGGCTATTGTAGAGACCGCTATTTTAGTTCTTTTTCTTGGCATCACATATATATTCGGGTTGTGGGATATCTTTAAGGAAAATGCAGCAGGATGGACAAGAAGCTTATACACAGGCGGTTTTTTCATAGTGTATTGTCTGTATGCTGTTGTTTCAAGCATATATTTGTGCTTTTTGAGCGAGCATGGTGATGTGAAGGCATTTTACAACATCATCTTTTTCTTTATTGCGGTCTGCCTTGTAGGGCTCGTTGAGGAGCTGGTGTTCAGAGGCGTGGTGTTCAATCTGTTGCTGAGAGCTTTTCCAAAGACGAAAGCTGGAATCACAGGAGCCGTAGTTTTGGGAGGCGTACTGTTTGGATTGATGCATTTTTCCAATATGGGCGCAGGGGTTAAGTTCAGCAGTTGTCTGATACAGGTTATTTCAGCAGGTCTCATGGGTGTGCTGTTTTGCATGATATACGCGTCTACACGTAATTTCTGGATGCTTGCCATTTTCCATACTGTTGTAGATATGGGAGGTCTTTTATCATCGGGAATATTTGAGGGAGGCGGAGTGGCCGACAGGATTAATGAGTTTTCGGCAATGAACTGTGTCGCATTTGTTGTACTAGGTATTCCTATGCTTGTTATGCTGCGTAAGTCAAGGCGTATCCGTCTTGAGATGCTCTACAATAATGAGACTATCATAGATGACGAGAGAGAGGGTGCTAAGCTTGCAGTGGTTTCACTGGTGCTTGGTATTTGCAGTATTATTTTCTCGTTTTTTGGATATCTGATGGGACTTGGAATTGTCGGCATGCTTGCTTCCAAAATGTCAAAAAAGGCAAAGCAGTATGACAATGCAATAGCAACTGCCGGTATGATTACATCGATAATAGGATTTGTGCTGTCGGTCATCTGCACGATTGGCATGATGGTGCTGTTTGCAAGCGGCATGTATGACAGACTTGTTAATATGTCGATGTAAATTAAAGTAACTGATTTGACAATATGGTAAAAATACCATATAATATTTTGTGAGAACAATGGAGAAGAGTTATGGGTGGATTTATTGCTGAATTTTATGAGAATGGGGATAAAATTCCGGTAAAAGATTTTTTAGATAGTTTAAATGTTAAGATGAGAGCTAAGCTATTAATGGAAATTAAACTATTGGAAGAAAAAGGTACGTTGCTGAGAGAACCATACAGCAAGCCGCTCGGTGATGGAATTTTTGAATTGCGAGCTAAGGTAGGATCAGATATTTCGAGAGTATTATATTTTTTCTATTATGAAGGAAGAATAGTATTGACACATGGATTCATTAAAAAAACTCAGAGGACACCGGCTGGTGAAATTGAAAAGGCTAAGAAATATAGAAGAGATTATATAGAAAGGCATGGTAAATAATATGAGATATGACGATTATTTACAGGAGCAGCTTAAAAATCCTGACGTAAAAAAAGAGTGGGACGATCTCCAGCCTGAGATGGATGTCATAAGGGCTATGATAGATGCGCGTATTAAAAATAATTTGACTCAAAAGGAGCTTGCAGCACGTACAGGCATTGATCAGGCGGATATTAGTAAGCTTGAGAATGGAACGAGAAATCCATCTTTGAAACTTTTAAAGAGGCTTGCGCATGGAATGGGGATGCAGTTGAAAATTGAATTTGTACCAATGCAGCCGTTAAAAAAATAAAATTGAACGGATGCTGCAATAATACGAAGCAGACCTTTGAATGTGGCATAAAGTCTACATTCAAGGGTCATTTTTTAAGGAGAAACCATGAATATTTTACTGACAGCAATCAATGCAAAATACATACATTCAAACCTCGCAGTTTACTCACTGCGCGCCTGTGCCGGGGAGTACAGGGATGCTGTGGAGCTTGCGGAATACACGATAAACAATCAGAAGGATTACATTCTTGAGGAGCTTTATAAGAGAAAGCCCGACGTACTTTGTTTTTCGTGCTATATATGGAATATTGATTATGTGACTGATATTGCACGCGAGTATAAAAAGCTTTGTCCGTCAGTGCCGATATGGGTTGGAGGCCCTGAGGTGTCTTACGAGGTGGAGGCATTTCTGAGGGAAAATCCATACATAGATGGTGTGATGATAGGCGAGGGTGAGGATACCTTTAGAGAGCTGTGCGGTTACTATGCGCATAAAAGAAAGCTGAGTGATATTGCAGGCATTGCTTTCAGAAAAAACAGCACAGGTAATAGTACAAGTAATAGAACATGTGTGAACAACGCAGGCTGCAAAGCGGATGAAATAGTATTTACAAGTCCCCGCCCAATTAAAAACATGAGTGGAATCCCATTCTGCTATGATACGCTTGATGATTTTTCAAACCGCATCATCTACTACGAGAGCAGCAGGGGATGCCCGTTTTCGTGCAGCTACTGTCTGTCATCGGTGGACAAGACACTGCGTTTCAGGGATACTGAGATTGTCAAAAAAGAGCTTAAGTTTTTTATAGACCAGAAGGTGCCACAGATTAAGTTTGTGGACAGAACTTTCAACTGCAATCATGCTCATGCCATGGAGCTGTGGCGCTTTATAAAAGCGAATGACAATGGTGTGACAAACTTTCACTTTGAGATATCAGCGGATCTGCTGAATCAGGAGGAGCTTGAGCTGATTTCTGATATGAGGCCGGGGCTGATACAGCTTGAAATCGGTGTGCAGTCCACCAATGAGGTCACGATTAAGGAGATTCACAGGACTATGAAGCTTGAGAGGCTTAAGGAGGTTGTGAGGCTCATTCAAAGCGGCAACAATATCCATGAGCATCTGGACCTGATTGCAGGGCTGCCATACGAGGACTATGACAGCTTTGGGCGTTCCTTTGATGAGATTTATGAGCTTAAGCCAAACCAGATGCAGCTAGGATTTTTAAAGGTGCTCAAGGGTTCGTATATGTTTGAGCATGCCACGGAATATGGTATTGTGTTCCATGACAAGCCACCGTATGAGGTAATGTCCACGAAGTGGCTTTCGTTTGATGATGTGATAAAGATTAAGCGCGTCGAGGATATGCTTGAGGTGTATTACAACAGCGGACAGTTTGAGATTACGATGAAGCTCATGGAGTGTATCTTTGACAGTGCGTTTGAGTTTTTTCAGGAGCTTGGAGATTTTTATGAGGCAAACGGCTATTTTGGAATGAGCCATTCGCGCATCAGAAGGTGTGAGATACTGCTTGAGTTTATGGCTTTATACCTGCATTGCCATGACAGCGATGCTATGACTTCTGTGGGATTATCCGAAAATCACGGAGATAGAGATGATACTGATTGTGACGAACATGCCGTAGATAGAGATAACACTGATTGTGACGAACATGCCGTAGATAGAGATAATACTGATTTTGATGAAAATGCGCAGATTTACAACATGATTCAGGAGTCACTCATTTTTGATTTGTACTATCGTGAGAACTGCAAGAGCCGTCCGGTGTGGGCCACAGATATAGGAAGCTTCAAGCATATGACACATGCATACTGTAAGAATGGAAAGCTGTCGCATGTGGAGCCGTTCCACTATATTTTTCCGGACAAGCACACGCGCAAGCTGGATGAGCTGCCAGAGTATCATAAGGAGCCGGTGTGGGCGCTTTTCCACTACGACATGAGAGACCCGCTTGACCACCAGGCGCTGGTGGAGTATATAGAATAACAGTAACGCGAAATGGCTATAGCGGAGTATATAAAATAGCAGTAAAGCGATATAACTATAGCGGAGTGTATAAAATAGCAGTAAAGCGATATGGCTATAGCGGAGTATATAAAATAGCAGTAACGCGATATGACTATAGTGTTAAAAGCCGGAAAGGTTTACGGACTAAGAAAAATGAGCAACATAGATAATATAAAAAATTACACGGTGATTGACCTGGAAATGACAGGGCTTTCAGCTAAAAATGACAAGATAATAGAGATAGGTGCGGCACGTGTGAGGGGCGGCGAGATAGTGGATACGATATCCACACTGGTAAATCCGAAGCAGCATATTCCACAACGTGTGCAGGAATTAACGGGAATTACCGACAGTGATGTGGAAAACGCGGCAGATATGGATGAGGCTGTGGATAACCTGCTTAATTTTATCGGAGATGATATCATACTCGGGCAGAATGTGACCTTTGATTACAGCTTTTTAAAGCAGTGGGCGGTAAATCACAAGCGAACCCTCTCGCTGAATGCATATGATACTCTGAAAATAGCCAGAAAATGTCTGCCTGCTGAGCAGTCGAAGAAGCTGGAGGATTTGTGTGGGTATTTTGGTGTGAGCAGGGAAAATGCCCACAGGGCGCTCGATGATGCGATAGAGACAAAGCTGATATTTGAAAAGCTGCTTGCACTGATGGATGAAAAGGGTGAGCCGGTGGAGTCAAAGCCACTTGTATACAAGGCAAAAAAACAGACACCTGCCACAGCACATCAGGTCAGACAGCTAAAGGAGCTGATGGCTGAGTATGGGATAGCAGATGTCATATCGTGGGATAACCTGACCAGAAGCCAGGCCTCAAGGCTGTACGATGAATATCGCAGTAAGTATATTAATATGTGTGTGGATGGCTCGGAATAAGTTTCAATACAATAAGATATAATACAATAGGCTATAACGAAAATAAGCTACAACAAAATAAGCTATAACGCAAATTAATTATCGGCCGGGGCGGCATCAGCCTGTAGGCTCTCAAGCATAGAAACGATTCCATCCCTTGAAAGAGAATTGAGCTGTTTTGCTTTCTGGATAAGCTCTGCAAGCCGGTCAGCTTTTGACATGCTGATGAAGGCGTTGGCTAACAGACTGTATACGTTCTTTGAATCGGCACCCTGCTCCACTGCAAAGTCGAGCAGCTCATTGGCCAGCGATTCATAGCCTGCCTCCTTAAGCCTATTGTAATAGTCCGGCAGCATTGAAACAAATTTCGTGAAATTATCATCATATTCAGACAGCTTTTTAAAATTGAGAATGCCATATTTAAGCTTTAAATCAGTGTTTGTCATTCCGGTGAGATTGACAAGGGTTTTATCCCTTAAATCATTTATTTTATCATTATTTAATGGAAAAAACTTTTCCGGTATGGTAATATAACACAGGTCAGTGGTATCTCCGCGGAGGGTTGAGTTGGCCTTACGCTCCTTTTCCCAGAACTCCTCGGTGACCTTTGCCTGGGCAGAATCAGCTCTCTTTATGGCAAAAGTAATCACTGCAATAAATAAAATGAATAAAATTAGACAAATTGGAATCATATGTTGGAAAATCCTTTCTCATATATGAAAATAGTATAACTCATTTTTGAACAGAGGTGAATAGCATGTACGATTTTAATAAAAAAAGAAATCAGAAGGTGGTTGCTATAGTGATAATAGTGGTTATAGCAGCGATGCTTGTGACAACATTTGTGTCAAGTCTTGTATAGCTTTTCTTGAAATATGGAAAAAATATGATAATATGATATAAAATGCAGTTCAGTTAAGCGATGACAGGGGCGTTTTTAACAGCCTCAGTAAAAGGAAGCGGAAATGAAGATTAATAAAAAAGCATTATTACTGGGTACAATGGCATTTGTGCTTGTGGCAGCATCAGGCATGGTAAGTGCATATGCAAGCGGTTCGTCAGGCACAAAGAAGGCAAAGGTACAGACAATTACAGAGGGTGTGTGCATTGGCAGTGTGGATGTAGGCGGTATGACAAAGGAAGAAGCAAAAAAAGCAGTTGATGCCTATGTTGACAGCATAAAGGATACATCCTTTTCATTAAAGGGCGCCAATGGTTCATTTGATGCAACCGCACAGGAAATGTCTGTTTCGGCGGACACTGATGCAGCGGCGGACGAGGCTCTTTCAGTGTGCCATGAGGGCAGCCTGATTGACAGATTTGTGGAGTCAGAGGAACTCAAAAAGGGCAATGTTGCCGTCAATATGTATCTGTCGGTTGATAAGCAAAAGACCGCAAATATGATTTATGACAAGAGCGACGAGCTCAATATAAAGGCAGTTAACAATTCGCTGCAGAGAAACGGTGACAGCTTCGATTTTGTCCCGGGACAGGAAGGCAAAGAGGTTGATGTGGTAAAATCTGTCTATGCCATAAATGATTTTTTGCAGAATAGCTGGGATGGTTCGGCGAATGAGATAGAGCTGGTCACAAATACGGTCCAGCCGAGGGGCTCAAAGGAGGAGCTCTCAAAGATTAAGGATAATCTGGGAGGCTTTTCTACAGATTTCAGCAGCTCGGCAGCAGGGCGTGCAGCCAATGTAAAGAACGCGTGCAGCCTGATAAACGGCAGTGTCATATATCCGGGTGAGCAGTTCTCGGTTTACGAGGCTATCAGCCCTATCACAACTGACAACGGCTATCAGATGGCAGGCGCATACGAGAACGGTCAGGTAGTGGACTCGGTAGGCGGAGGCGTGTGCCAGGTTGCTACCACACTCTACAATGCGGTTATAAGGGCTGAGCTTGAGATAGTGCAGCGCTACAACCATTCCATGATAGTAAACTACGTAAAGCCATCTGACGATGCGGCAATCGCAGGTACCTACAAGGATCTTAAGTTTAAAAATAATCTGGACAATCCGGTGTATATAGAGGGATATTGCAGTGGTGGAGTCATCACCTTCAATGTGTACGGAGTGGAGACGAGACCGGCAAACAGGGAAATTTCATTCAGGAGTGAGACGATTTCCGAGGAGGATCCGGTTACGCAGTTTAAGTTTGATGCAGGTCAGCCGGTTGGCTATTTCCACACTGAGCAGTCTGCGCACAAGGGACTTACAGCAAGGCTCTGGAAGACGGTTACAGTCGATGGTGCAGTGCAGAGTGATGAGGTATTCAACAACAGCAAGTACAAGTCATCACCAAAAATCCTGACGGTTGGCACAGGAGGAGCATCAGCGGAGGTTGTTGCGCAGCTTCAGGCGGCGGCAACGGCTAATGATGAGGGCTCGGTTAAATCCATTGCTGCGTCTGCGGCAGCACAGGCACAGGCGGCACAGGCACAGGCGGCACAGGCAGCACAGACTCAGACACAGGATTCGAATGCGGCAGGGCAGACACAGGGCGCGCAGACCCAGACTACAGATCCGAATGCAGCAGGGCAGACACAGGGCACGCAGACACAGCAGCCGACAGACCAGAATGCAGCAGGGCAGGCACAGGGCACCCAAACACAGCAGCCGGCGGGACAGACACAGGGAGCACAGACGTAGTAAATGCCCGCAGGTAGTTGTTTCTGATGTAGTTATTTGCAATCAATGCACCGGGCTGCAACAGTATACAAAACATATTATTATTAGGAACAGGAAAACACATGAAAAACGGTAAAATATCAGAGTCGGTTTTAAAGCGCTCTGTCTTAAAACAACTTCATACCAAAAGCGACAGAATACTTTTTAAACCGGCAGTAGGTGAGGACTGTGCGGTGATTTCCATGCAGGCAGGCGGCCAAACTAAGTTAGTTACTGCTACCCAGACGTTCACACTTGATGTATCGGATAAGCATGTGCGTGCTAACTGCGCAGTTTATGATGCATTGAACAATATTTATGCCATGGGGGCAGGTCCTATTGGGATAGAGCTGGCACTGCTTGTACCTACCACAGAAAACGAAGCCGTGCTTCGTGAGACGGTGAGAGCGATTGATGCTGTATGTGAGGAAGCAGGCATTGTGGTGCTTGGTGGGCATACACAGGTGAGCCGTGCGGTGAAGAATATAGTGGTGACAGTTACAGCAATAGGTGAGGCCTATGAGCAGGCGCTTACACCATCATCGGCAGCAGCACCGGGCATGGACGTAATAGTGACAGGCTATGTGGGGCTTGAGGGCACCGCAATTCTTGCAAATGAGAAAAGAGCCGAGCTTGAAACGAGATTTTCCAAGGCATTTATAGATAAATCAGCAGCATATATAGACCATATTTCCGCGGCAAGGGAGGCTGCATCCGCGATTGGCGCCGGTGTGGCGGCAATCCATGACGCTTCGCAGGGAGGCATCTTTGGAGCACTCTGGGATATGGCAGAGGCTTCGGGAATTGGTCTTGACATCGATTTAAAGAAGCTCCCTATCAGGCAGGATACGATTGAAATAAGTGAATTTTTTGACATAAACCCGTATAAGCTTTTGTCAGGAGGAAGTCTGATAATCATAGCTGCAGATGGTACCCGTGTGGTCAGAGAGCTTGAGAAAACAGGACAAAATGCTGTTATAGTCGGTGCCACAACCGATTCAAACGACAGAGTGCTGATTTCCGGCGAGGAGAGACGATTTTTGGAGACTGCCCAGACTGACGAGATATACAAGGTTTTCAACTAATATATTTGAATCAGGAGTTACTGGTCACACCTAACAGTGTGACCAGTAACGATTACAGCCCATTTAAAATGCCTCTACGAGGCAGGGGCTGTAATCACTCAATAATTAACACTATGGCGCATAGCTTGACAGCGTGGTGTCAAGCTTGCGTCTGAACAGTAACAATCAGGAGACTATATATCATGAGAGAAAAGATATTAACATTTATAGAGAAAAACAGCAGGATAAACCTGAAGGAGCTTGCAATCATGCTTGGTGTGGATGAGGCAAGTGTGGCAAACGAGATTGCTGCTATGGAGCAGGAGAATGTCATCTGCGGATATCACACACTGATTGACTGGGACAGGGCAGGTCTTGAGAAGGTCACAGCCATGATAGAGGTCAGAGTGACACCACAGCGCGGCATGGGCTTCGACAAGATTGCCGAGCGTATATACAACTATCCTGAGGTGAAGTCTGTATACCTTATCTCAGGCGGCTTTGACCTCATGGTCACACTCGAGGGCAAGACTCTGCGCGAGGTATCACAGTTTGTGACAGATAAGCTTTCTACACTGGATCAGGTGCTTTCGACAAAAACAAACTTTATTCTGAAGAAATACAAGGACCATGGAACTATCATGGCGGCACCTGTCAAATCCGATGAAAGGGGAATTATGTCATAATGAGAGACCCCTTATCCAGTACAATAAAGACTATCCAGCCATCGGGCATCCGTAAGTTTTTTGATATAGTGAGCGAGATGAAGGATGCGATATCGCTCGGAGTAGGTGAGCCTGATTTTGACACACCGTGGCATATCAGGGATGAGGGCATATATTCCCTTGAAAAGGGACGCACCTTCTACACCTCAAATGCCGGACTCAAGGAGTTAAAGGTTGAGATTGCAAGATATCTCGACAGAAGATACGGCATGACATATGATTACAACAAAGAGATCATGGTAACTGTCGGCGGCAGCGAGGCTATAGATATCGCACTGCGTGCTATGCTCGATCCTGGAGATGAAGTAATTATCCCGCAGCCAAGCTATGTTTCATATGTGCCATGTACTGTTCTGGCAGGAGGCACACCTGTGATTGTGGAGCTCAAGGAGGAAAATGATTTCAGGCTGACAGCCGAGGAGCTTGAGGCTGTTATCACTCCAAAGACAAAGATACTTATCATGCCTTTCCCTAATAACCCTACAGGCGCTATCATGGAAAAAGCAGACCTTGAAGCAATTATTCGGGTGGTTAAGGAGCATGATCTGTTTGTGATAAGTGACGAGATTTATTCTGAGCTTACATATGTGGATAAGCATGTATCTATAGCATCGTTTCCGGGAATGAAGGAGCGCACAGTGCTCATAAACGGTTTTTCAAAGGCTTATGCCATGACAGGCTGGAGGCTTGGATATGCATGTGCACCTGAGACCATTTTAAAGCAGATGCTAAAGATTCATCAGTTTGCAATCATGTGTGCGCCGACCACGAGCCAGTATGCGGCTGTCGAGGCTATGAAAAACGGCGATGAGGATGTTGCACAAATGAGGGAGGAATACAACGGCCGCAGACGCTATGTGCTTCATCGCTTTAAGGAGATGGGGCTTAAGTGCTTTGAGCCTTTCGGGGCCTTTTATGCATTCCCAAGCATCAAGGAGTTTGGCATGACATCCGATGAGTTTGCCACAAAGCTTCTAAACAGCAAGAAGATTGCAGTGGTTCCGGGAACTGCATTCGGAGAGTGCGGTGAGGGCTTTTTACGTATATCATATGCATATTCGCTTGATGATTTAAAGGAGGCGCTCGGCCGCATTGAGGAGTTTGTCACAGAGCTTCGCGCCGGGATGGATAATAAATAGTTTAAATTGACAGGAGACAAAATGGCAAAGCTTAACATAGTGTTACATGAGCCGGAAATTCCGGCAAATACAGGAAATATCGGAAGAACCTGCGTCGCGACAGGCACGAGGCTTCATCTTATAGAGCCGCTTGGATTCTCACTTTCAGAGAAGGCACTAAAGAGAGCCGGAATGGATTACTGGAAGGACCTCGACGTCACCACATATGTGGACTGGGAGGATTTCCTTGAGAAAAATCCGGGCGCAAAGATATATTATGCGACAACAAAGGGCAGACATGTGTACTCTGATGCTCATTTTGAGCCCGACTGCTATATTATGTTTGGAAAGGAAAGCGCAGGCATTCCGGAGGAGATACTAAAGGAGCATCCGGATGAGTGCATCAGGATACCGATGATAGGTGAGACAAGGTCACTTAATCTGTCAAATTCAGTAGCTATCGTGCTCTACGAGGCATTGAGACAGAATAATTTTGATCATATGAGGCTTGAGGGAGAGCTTCATCACATGAGCTGGGATGACTAAATCAAGCGGCAAAGCGCATATTTTTGGCAGCTATGTGGGCTTTAACAGCTATGATAATTGTAAATACGGTAGATTTTTAGGAAAAAGAAATGGGCATAATTAAAACAAGCAAATTAGTACATGAATTTATACGAAGAGACGAGGAAGGCAATGTAGAGTCAATCACTACAGCACTCGACAACGTAAACCTCGACATAAAAGAGGGACAGTTTATTGCAATCCTCGGTCATAATGGTTCAGGAAAATCAACTCTTGCAAAGCATATCAATGCACTTCTTGCGCCGAGCGACGGCACCATATGGGTGGATGGCATGGATGTGTCAAAGGAAGAAAATGTCATACCTGTCAGGAAAAGTGCAGGTATGGTTTTCCAGAATCCCGACAATCAGATTATCGCCAATGTCGTGGAGGAGGATGTGGGCTTTGGACCTGAGAATATCGGTGTGCCGACAGATGAAATCTGGCAGCGCGTGGATTATGCGCTAAGGGCTGTCGGTATGACAAAGTACCGCACACATTCACCAAACAAGCTCTCCGGAGGACAGAAGCAGCGTGTGGCAATCGCGGGAGTTGTGGCAATGGAGCCAAAATGTATAGTATTTGACGAGCCTACAGCCATGCTTGACCCAAACGGCCGCAAGGAGGTCATAGCCACAGCCCATGAGCTCAATAAGAAAAAGGGTGTGACCATCATTCTCATCACCCATTACATGGAGGAGGTGGTCGGCGCAGACCATGTCTATGTCATGGAAAAGGGCAGGGTGGTCATGGACGGCACACCGCGTGAGATTTTTTCAAGGGTGGACGAGCTGAAGGAGCACAGGCTTGATGTGCCGCAGGTGACACTGGTAGCCGATGAGCTCAAAAAGTCAGGGCTTGATATACCTGATGGAATCCTGACGAGAGAAGAGCTTGTAAATGCGCTTGTTGCGCTGAAAAACAGATAGGCGGGAGAAAATATGTCAATAATTCTAGATCACATAAACTATTGCTACAGTGCCGACTCAGCCTACAAGGTGCAGGCACTTAAGGATGTAAGCCTTGAGATAAATGATGGAGAGTTTATCGGAATAATCGGTCACACCGGTTCGGGAAAATCCACACTTATCCAGCATATGAACGGCCTTTTGAAGGCGACAAGCGGTCATATATACTACAATGGACAGGATATATATGACAATGATTATGATTTAAGCAAGCTGCGTCACAAGGTGGGGATGGTGTTCCAGTATCCGGAGCATCAGCTTTTTGAGACAACCAACTTTGAGGATGTATGCTTTGGACCGAAAAATCAGGGGCTCGATAGGAAAACAGTGGAGCTAAGAGCCTATGAGGCACTGCAGAATGTACATTTTCCGGAGGATCTCTACTATCAGCCGCCTTTTGATTTGTCCGGAGGACAAAAAAGGCGTGTAGCCATAGCTGGAGTACTTGCAATGCATCCTGATGTACTCATACTCGATGAGCCGACAGCGGGACTGGATCCTGCGGGCAGAGATGAGATACTGGGACTGCTTTTACAGATGAAAAAGGATCTGGGTATCACAATCATACTCGTATCACACAGCATGGAGGATGTTGCGGAGTATGTGGACCGCATCATTGTTATGAATTCAGGAGAGGTGATGTTTGACGGAGTGCCGAAGGAGGTATTCTCACACTACAAGGAGCTCGAGGCAGTCGGACTTGCAGCACCGCAGGTCACATATCTGATGCATGATCTGGCGGAAAAGGGTATACCGGTTGACCTTTCGGCAACGACAGTTGCGGAGGCGAGGAACTCAATACTAAAAGCCTTTAAATAGCTCACCAATGCTGACATTTTGATACAAATTATGAGGAAGGAATACAAAAATGATTCGTGATATTACCATAGGCCAGTATTATCCGGCTCAGTCGCCAATACATAAACTGGACCCAAGAGTAAAGCTTTTCGCAACACTTATATATATTATTGCGCTGTTTTCCTACAAGGGAATAGCCGGTGTGCTGTTTATAGTTGCCGCGCTTGCCGCAGTTATAAAGATTTCGAAGGTGCCCTTTAAGTTCATGGTAAAGGGACTCAAATCCATTATAATACTGCTGCTTTTTACAGCATGCTTCAGCGTGTTTTTCACACAGGGAGAGTACACAATCTGGGAGTACGGTATACTGCACATTTCTGACACCGGACTGATAAATGCAGCAACCATGATGATACGACTTGTGCTGCTCATTATAGGAACCTCACTCATGACACTCACCACCACACCAAACCAGCTCACGGACGGTCTTGAGAAATCACTGGGCTTTTTAAACAAAATACATGTTCCGGTGCATGCGATAGCCATGATGATGTCGATAGCGCTTCGTTTTATTCCAATCCTTATTGAGGAGACGGACAAAATAATGAAAGCACAGATGGCAAGAGGTGCTGATTTTGAGCATGGAAATATCATAAAAAGAGCAAAGAGTATGGTGCCTCTTTTAGTGCCGCTTTTTGTATCGGCCTTCAGGCGTGCAGATGACCTCGCAATGGCCATGGAGGCCAGATGCTACAATGGTGGAGAGGGCAGGACAAAGATGAAGCCGCTCGTATATGAAAAGAATGATAAAATAGCATATCTTTTCATATTTGCGTTTTTAGCGGTTGTGATAGTGCTTAGAATCTTTCTGCCGGTGAATCTGGGTAATCTTATTTTCAGATAGTGAAATAGATAGTGCAGCCATAACAGGAGAGATATATGCGTGTAAAAATGATTGTAGCCTACGATGGCACAAATTACTGCGGCTGGCAGATACAGCCAAACGGCATAACAATTGAGCAGGTATTAAACGAGCACCTGAGCCGCCTGTTAAAGGAGGATATAAAGGTGACAGGAGCAAGCCGCACTGATGCGGGAGTGCATTCACTTGGAAATGTGTGTATGTTTGACACCAATACCCGCATGCCGGCGGAAAAGATATCGTATGCACTGAATCAGAAGCTGCCGGAGGATATAGTGGTGGTCGATTCCTGTGAGGTAAGCGATGATTTTCATCCACGCTTCTCAAAGAGCCGTAAAACCTATGAATACCGCATATTAAATGCGAGGTTCAGAAATCCGACACGCAGGCTTGACACATATTTCTATCATTATCCGCTTGACACAGAAAAGATGAGTGAGGCTGCAAAATATCTCATAGGAGAGCATGATTTTGCAAGCTTCTGCTCGGCAAACTCACAGGCACAGACCACAGTCCGCACGATATATGACTGTACGGTGTCAAAGGCCGGTGACATCATCACAATACGTGTGACAGGAAACGGCTTTTTGTACAATATGGTGCGCATAATCGCAGGAACACTTGTGAAGATAGGTGGAAGCGATATGCCGGCCGATGCGATGAAGGGCATAATAGCCGCAACAGACAGGGCAGCAGCAGGTCCTACTGCCCCGGCACATGGGCTTACAATGATAGGACTCAAGTACGAGTAACAGCTTTAGATTTTTAATATTGTATTAAGATTTTTGGAATATCCGTTTTTAGCTTCAATAATAGGCTATAATGTCGTTACTGTTAATACACGGTACGGTAAAAAGAAGCTTGGAGATGAAGACGGTTATGAGATTTACAAAAGTAAAAGAGAAAATTATAAAAAACAAACCCATAAACAGCACAGACGAAGGAAAAGGCAGACACCGTAAGGTAATCCGTATAGGAGCGTTTGCCCTGGTATTTGTCGTGCTGTTTTCGTTTGTCTCGACATTTTTTAAGATGACGGATGCTGTCAATATTGCGACTATAGAGGGCTTTTATAAGGAGCCGAAGAACACAATTGATGTGATGATGATAGGAGCCAGCGAGGTATACGCTGATTACAGTGCCACCGAGGCCTGGAAGAATTATGGATACACATCATACTCGCTTGGGGTATCAGGGGTGCCCGGCAGCCTGTACAAATCAATGCTCAGAGAAGCTCTCACCAGACAGCATCCGAAGGTTGTGGTTTTTGAAGTGAATGGCTTTTTACAAAATGACAGCTATTACGACAGGACGGTAAAGCTGCATAGCTGGATAGACAATATCCACAATAAGGAAAACAGGTTTGATACAATACAAGAGATTGTGCCAAAGGATGAGCAGGACAACTTTACAAATCCTTTAAAGCTGCATCATAGCAACTGGAAGGATATAGGCAAGTGTGCACACACCTTTGCCACAAGAGTTGGAATGTATTTTGCAAAAACATCATGCATGAAGGGATTTTCATCTATTGCAAAATATTCCGATTGTCCATCAGACAAGCAGAAAAAGCTCTACTTTACCGACAAGAGCAGAGCGTATATGACTGATCTGCTTGAGTATTGTAAAGCACAGGGGGTGGAAAAGGTGCTTTTTGCGAGGTTCCCTCATGAGAAGAAGGTAAAAAATCCGCAGGTGCTTTGCGACGTGAAGGAGCTGGTGGAGTCTTATGGCTATGATTTTGCGAGCTTTGAAGGCGATAAGGAACTTATCGGAATCAATGAGAGGGATGATTTCTACAATTCAGAGCACCTGAATATAAATGGAAGCTGCAAATTCACTGCATATATGGGAAAATATCTGTCTGATAATTACAGGCTTAATGCAGACCACTCATCGGAGATTCAGAGTGCATGGGGCGAGTGCGCAAGGCGCGCTGACAAGGTGATAAGTGCCTGCGCAAAGGATACGGATCTGAGTCTGGGCAATCATTATTTTGAGATGTCCGTTTATCTGCCTTATAATTTTTCGTCAAGCCTTGCGACAAATAAGGTAGCAGATACGAACAACGATGCAAAGCCTGCAAAGGAGTTAAAGACCCCGGTAAAAAAATAGCATGATAGTGTATGGACTTTAAAATAAATACTGGCTGTTAATTAAAGTATGTATGGCAGTATTACTTTAGAAAATAGATTTGGAGTAAATAAAATGGAACTCATTTCATTAAAATATGCGATATTTGTAATAGCATTGCTTGTACTATATTATTGCTTTCCGAAGAAATGCCGCTGGTATGTGCTTCTGGCAGGAAGCATGGCATACTATGTGATTATATGTAAGTGGTATGTACTTTTTATCATTTTCACAATATGCACCACCTATGGCTCAACAATATGGATTGACAAGCTGCTAAAGGAGCAGAATGCCATCGTAAAAAGCCATAAGGAGGACTGGGACAGGCAGACCAGAAAGGAATACAAGGAAAAGGGCAGAAAAAAGAGAGTGGCAGTCATGCTTTTTGCGCTGCTTTGCAATTTCGGCATATTGGCATTCCTTAAATATATACCATATGCGGGGGAACTTGGACTTTTGCTTCCACTTGGCATATCCTTCTACACCTTCCAGTCCATGGGCTATGTGATGGATGTATACAGGGAAATTGTCGAGCCTGAAAAGAATTTCCTTAAGGTAGCGCTGTTTGTATCATTTTTCCCTCAGATAATACAGGGACCGATTGCGATATATGATAAGCTTGCTGGACAGCTTTACGAGGGACATTCCCTGAGACTTGAAAATCTGCAAAAGGGTGCGCTCCTGGTGCTCTGGGGAGTCATGAAAAAGCTTGTGATAGCAGACCGCGCGGTAAATATCATCAATTTTGTAATGGATAAGCCGATGGATTTTTCGGGTACTTATGTATTTTTGGCGGCAGTAGTGTATGCGCTGCAGCTTTATGCGGATTTCTCGGGAGGAATCGATATAGTGCGCGGTATTGCGGAGATGTTTGGCATAACGATGTCAACAAACTTCAATCATCCGTATTTTTCGCGCTCGCTCACTGAGTATTGGCACCGCTGGCATATGACTCTTGGAGATTGGTGCAGAAACTATATCTTCTACCCGCTTTCAATCTCAAAGCGTTTCCTGAACTTTGGAAAATGGCTAAAGCCGAGATTTGGTGCGCATATCAGTAAGGTGCTGCCGGGCTGCATCGCGAGTGTCATCACATTTATCGTCATCGGAGTATGGCACGGTGCCAATATGAAATACCTGTATTTCGGACTCTGGAACGGCATTGTCATCATGCTTGCAGAGCTTTTTGCTCCGGTAAACAAAAAGGTGGTAGGCGGCTTTTTTAAGCTGACCGGCCTAAGGGAAAAGGGCATATTTGCAACGATTGTATCAGTGCTTTGGACCTTTATGCTCATACTGGTAGGCTACTATTTTGACATAGCGGCAAATGCGTCGACAGCATTTCATATGCTTTTTAAATCAGTCACGGATTTCCATATCAGCGAGCTTGGAATAAATAACATCATTTTGAATCTCGGAGCATGCGGACTGGACGAGTACGATATACTTTTACTTATAATATGTACGCTACTGTGGTTCTTTATCAGCTTCGTTGAGGAAAATAAAAAGCTCGACATGCGCGATTTCATACTTTCAAGAAAGCTGCCGCTTCGCTGGGCGATAATATACCTTGGCATCTTTATAGTAATAATATTCGGTTACTATGGACCGGGAGTGAATCCGGCTGATTTTGTATATATGCAGTTTTAAAATAAAAGTTTAAAGAAAAAGTATAAACATAAAGAATAAACTTAAAGAAAAAGTTTCAAGAAATAGCTTAAAGAAATAGCTTAAAGAAAAAGCCGAAAATAAGGGTGAAAAACACTTGACAACAGTCGGTTACGCAAGTATAATATCTAGGTCTGTAAAAGTAGATAAATGGAAGCCAAAGCCCCGGCAACCATTTAGTATAGATAATGATAGTCATCTGAGATGGAACAGAGGACTATAAGATGTCAAAAGGGAAGTGGCGTCCGGACATACGCGATTTCAAGAGGCATCGGCATTAAAAGTAATCGAATCATTTAAGGAGGAAAACCGATGAAAACATTTATGGCTAGTCCTGCTACAATCGACAGAAAATGGTATGTAGTAGACGCTGAAGGTAAGACATTAGGACGTTTAGCATCAGAAGTTGCTAAAGTATTAAGAGGAAAGAATAAAGCAATCTTTACACCACACATTGACACAGGTGATTATGTAATCGTTGTCAATGCTGACAAGGTTAAGGTTACTGGTAAGAAATTAGACCAGAAGATTTACTATCATCACTCAGATTATATCGGTGGTATGAAAGAGACAACATTAAGAGAGATGATGAACAAGCACCCAGAGCGCGTTATCGAGTACGCTGTAAAGGGAATGCTTCCAAAGGGACCTCTTGGACGTCAGATGTATACAAAGTTATTCGTATACGCTGGACCAGATCACAAACATGCAGCTCAGAAGCCTGAGACATTAGAGTTTTAATAGGAGGTAAAGTAAATTGGCTACTACAAAGTATTACGGAACAGGAAGAAGAAAATCATCTGTTGCTAGAGTATATTTAGTACCTGGAACAGGAAAGATTACAATCAATAAAAGAGATATCGATGAGTACCTTGGTCTTGAGACATTAAAGTTAGTTGTTCGCCAGCCATTAGTTGCAACTGAGACAGTTGACAAGTTCGACGTTTTAGTTAACGTTCGTGGTGGTGGATATACAGGACAGGCCGGAGCAATCCGTCACGGAATCGCTCGTGCACTCCTTCAGGTAGATTCAGAGTACAGACCAGTTCTTAAGTCAGCTGGATTCTTAACACGTGATCCACGTATGAAAGAGCGTAAGAAATACGGTCTCAAAGCAGCTCGTAGAGCTCCTCAGTTCTCAAAACGATAATTCAAGCGAATATCACAAAAGAGCAAATTTCCCCGAAAACATCGAGTTTTCGGGGATTTCTTTATATTCAGATAAATCTATCAGACACCACAAAAACACACGAAATTTCAACGGTAACTAACACATAACTAACAGGTAACTAACACGGAAAACCTTGTCTTGTGTAAGACATTACAAGTCTTATGTAAGACACATTTTGCAATAAAAAAAGGACGAATCAATCGCCCTTTTCGTTGCAGTATTCAATGATACATGACCGGACATCCTTTTTCGTCCGGCAATGGCAGGAATGACCGTCCTTGAAAATGATGTCATATCCGTCGTGCATGTTTCCGGTGATTCCGGAAATCATTTCTCTGTTCTTTTCTGCAATCTGCATTGTATCAAATAAACCGCATTGGTCTTTTCTGACAAGGTCTTGCATGTACGCATTGACCGACATCCCTTTACTGGATGCAAGAGCCTTGATGATGCCTTTCATGCCTTTAGGTACAACGAGATTGATTCGTTCGTAATGCTCACGCCCGAAATTGTTTTTGTATTCAGTTCTATTCATGGCACACCTCTATATTTTGTTGATAGCGTCAATCAGTTCCTCAATTTCAAAATGTGTATATACGACCTCTGTCACACCCTGCCCTTTATGACCGACAATTTTCTTGATGACCTTGTCTGACACTCCGGCAACCGTCAACATGGAAATGCATGTGTGACGGGTATCGTGAGGGCGGTGTTTCATTCCGAGGGTCTCAATAAGTGGCGACCAGTACGAATCATAATAATTCCGGTATTTGAAATGTTCACCCTCCGGAGTAGAGAGGAGATATTCACAATCATTGAGGTTGTACCAGTATTCAAAGAACGGATAAACCTTTTCGGAGATTGGAGCAGTACGGATTCCGGCAGCAGTTTTCGAGGCGACAATCTTGAAATATCTTTCCTCAAGGTTCACATTTTCTTTCTTGAGGTCGAGGAGTTCGCCGATTCTGCATCCGGTATATATCAACATGAGGATGACAGTATAATATATATTTGAATCCTTGACATCCCATAATTTCGCAACCTCTGTTTTTGAGAACGGTTCACGGTTGTATGCGTTGGGATTGCCCGCCTTTTTAATGTCGAGGTATTCGACAAGGTTTCGTTCTTTTGGAATAATCTCATGAATCACAGCGTATTTGTACATCAGACCGAATAATATTTTTAATTTCCGTAGGGTAGGATAATTTTTGCCGGATTCATCAACGACCATTTGCAGGTGGTCGAGTTTTACATCAACAAAACGCATCCGTGCAAGTTTATCACATAACGCCCATGCTGCACGGTAGCCTTTGACGTTGGAATCACTGACAGTCGGAAAATGTTCATCAGACCATCGCTCATATACATCCTCGAATGTAACCTTTGCAGCATTCACATCATAAGGATTTGCATTGAACTCCGCAAGTGCGGTCAATGCCTCTTTGCGGGTCGGGTAATATCCGACGACCGTATATAATTGTTTTGATTTACCTGTTTTCGGGTCGTTTTCCCATCCTTTTGTCTTTTTGGCGACATAAGGATTCCGGCGATTTCCCGATAATTTGTAAACCGTTCCGAATCCGTTCGGTAGTTTCATAAAATCACCATCCTAAAAAAGAGTATAAAAAATAAAACCAATGCAAAAAGCACGGTTTTATGATAGAATGGTGTTTGCAGGAACATTCTGTCGGTGCTTTTTGCAGGAGCATGAGACGGAGGTTTCACAAAGGCGATTCACGTTGCAGCGTGGGTCGTCTTTTTTTGTTGTGCATTATTCATTTGCACGGCGTTCTTTTGCGACTTTTCTATACTTGCGACCAATGACGACACATGCGACACCGACCACAACAGCAATTATTCCGGCAACCGGAACAGCAAGCAATAGAATCAATCCTAAAAGTGCAAGGACAGCACCGAGAACAATCATGAGGATTCCGCAAACACTGTATGTATTTGCAGAGTATTCCTTTTTCTGCGGTGCATTTGTTGAACTGGATGCAGCAGGATTTCCGTTTGCAGCCGTCAATCCTTTTGCAATGTCGGACACGCCGACGGTAGTTCTGTTATACACTGCGTTGTATGCTGCCTTTTTCGGGTCGTTGACGATTCCCATTCCCTTTTTACCATAAAGGGGATTGACCGCCTTTTTGACCTGCCGTTTGACTTTTCCTGTTGTTCTTGCCTTAATGCTTTTCTTGATGTTTGGTTTTCTGACACCGTATTTCATGAACACACCTCCGTTTCTTTATAAAATCAACATTCTGTAAACTTTCCTCAAGAGAGGAGGTGAGCAGAATGAAAATCCTTGTGTGGGAAGTGAGAACCTCAAAAGGGTTCACATTGATGGAGTTATCGAAGAAATCCGGAATCGGAAAATCTACGATAAACAACATCGAAAATGGTAAGGTGTCACCGACATTGTTTCAACTTGAAATGATAGCGATTGCATTAGGCGTGAACATCACCGACCTGTTTGAATCCGAATACAAATAATTGTACCATAATGCAGCGGGATTCCGGCAGCAGGAGGAACGATTTCCATGATTATGGAAATCAACCTCGATATTTCCACAATCATGGAAATATATGATACAATGCAATTCGGAAAGGGGGTGGTGTCTCCCTTGAATTACAAAGAGGCTATTGTCGAAATAGTCGGAAAGATACACAGCGAACGCATCCTCAAGAGGATATACAAATTCGTGTTGTATCTCTACACCCAGGAGACTGGCAGTTGAAAGACTGTCAGTCTTTTTTTGATGCAAATAAATCTATGATTCTTTGAAATGCTGCGATGTCCTCGTCGCTTGCCTCAAGTAGTGCCTTGAAAAGATTCTTGCGGGCATCGTCCTCACCTACCATGATGCGGTCAATTCTTTCGATGAAATCATCGTCAGTATCAACGAACATCTCTCCGTCACCAGTAGTCAACCATATATAATCAACGCCGAACTCACGGCAGATTGCTTTTATATTGGCATCAGTAACGGAGTTTTTTCCGTTTTCAATAAGACTGACGGCACTTTTTTTCAAACCGATACGCTCACCGAATTTATCAAGTGTAAGACCGAGCGATTTTCTAACTTCTTTTATACGCTCATTCTGTGTCATATAGATTCACCTCCTCTGTTTTATAAAGCATAACACCCATCGAAACAAAAATCAATAAAAAAGTTTATTCAACAAACAAAAAAGTGTTGACAAAGTTTGTTTAACAAAGTATGATGTTTACAGAACAAACAGAAAGCAGGAAGATGGGATGTGCGAGAAGTGAAAACGATGTTCAACCTGCCCCATTGAATGCCCCGATTGTGAAAAGGCGAACGGCTTGTGATGGAGAGTTCAACACTTATGCGGGGGAGCGAGATGACACAGCACTGTTTGTTCTAATAAAGAACAGGAGGAGACAGAACGATGAAAAAAACAATTTCAGAGGAGACAAGAGAAATTTTTTGCTACATAAAAAGAAAAGTGCGGAACGGAGAAAATGTGATTCCGTATTTATCCGGAACGAAAAGAAAAAGAACAATGATGTACAAAGAAACAAGCAGATATGAAAAAGATGCAAAGATTGATTATGAACTGGGAGTGATAAATAAAGAGGAATATGAAATCGAGATAAAATCAGTTCGGTTATTAGAACAGGCACTTGCAAATTATTCAGTTTATTAGAAAGGGAAAACATGAAAAAACAAGAAGTTATTGATTTAGCAAACAGGAGAGGGCTGTGCGTGTATGAGCAATATGAGGGAAGAAAAGTATATTACAAAGTAAGGATTCCGGTATTTACAGACGGAAAAGAGATTCCAACAAATTATAGAGATGAATTAGTACAGAACATAAAAGAAGTCAAAAAGATAACAGAAAAGATGTGGGAGGATGACGAGTACAGATTAAAAGCGTCGAACTGGATAAGGAAATATTAAAGCCGAAACGGGGCAGCAGTCGCCCCGTCAGTGTCCGGATGGCAACCGACACTCTGACGATGGCAAGCCGAAAGACATCGTGCAGCGATACCGTGGGAAACATGGCAGCGGTCGCACCTGCTAGAAAGTGCGTGGATGGTCAACAGGTTTTCGATGATTTTTAATGTGAAAAGCATCAACACGGTGTACATTGCCGGAAAAGAGGTGGACGGGATGAAAAGACCGAGAGAACCACCAACAGGAGGAAACAGGATGGAAATAGGACGAATATTGCCGACAGAGGCAGCAGCAATCCTCAATGTATCACCGCAATTCGTGAGGGTAGCAATGCAGCAGGGAAAACTCCCGATAGGAACGGCGGTGCAGATGTCCTCAATTTGGACGTATCACATTTCGGAAAAACTGCTTGCAGATTATTCCGGAAAGAACATAGAAAAAGAGATTGAGCGAATCCGAGGAGGTGTTGAAAAATGACGAGAAACGAGAAAAAGGCAGTGATTGAGAGCATGGCAGAAAAATTCATGAATATTGACGACCTTGAGGGAAAGTCAATGACCATTATGGTGATGTCTGCGTATGCCGAGGGTAAGGCAGCAGGAAAAGCAGAGGAGCGTCGCAGATGGGAACAGAAAGAGGCGGTTGCAGCCGTTTAATGAAAACGCCCCGTCATAACGGCGGGGCAGTACATAGCAGGAGCATGAGAGCAAAGAAAAAGGACAACCATTGCAGTGGTCGTCCTTGTGATAAGAGCAGAGGAGGAAGATGCGACAAGAAAAGAGAACTTGCGGTTGCGACCGTATAAAAGACAACAGCAAAGGAGTGAGAAAATGAGATTTTATCATGCAGCACCAAAAGAAACAATGATGAAGATATACGCCGAGGGCGTTCTCAAAAAGTCGTGGGATGGCGTTGTCTATATGTGCAAAGACCCGATTGACGCTTGCAAGTTTCTTGTGATTAGAGGAATGAGACAAATGAGCGTCATTGAGTTGGAACTTGATGAAAAGGAGGTTGAGGAATCACACGACCATTCAGAGACATTTTTCAAATGCAAGGCATACATAAAACACGGAGACATTGTTCTCTCCGGAGACGAGAGAATATTCGACTATGATTTTGAGTAAAGAAAAAGGACATCCGTTGCGAGCAGATGTCCGGTGCAAGTCGTGTCAGACTTGAAATTCACTAGAAATATTATAGCAAATCTGACACAAAAAAACAACTTGAAAAGAGACCGAAAAGGTCTATAAAATCAAGGGTTTTCGGAACTTTTATCGTCCTTGTAATAGATAATAACAAGTCTACGAAAACATAACAGGAGGTATGTGTCAGATGGCAAGAAAAAGAGGGATGCAATATATCCCGTATGACTATGAGGCAGCATATAACAAAGCGATGGAGGACATGCATGAGTGGTTCATTGAGAACCTGTTCCAACATCGAAAGAAAGTTATATATGCACTGAAAGAGATAACAGCAGGAGACCAGTTTGAAATTGAGATATATCCGCAGTTCCGGAGCATGGATGAAGTACCTCCGGAGGGGAGGACAATCAAGAAAGACAACAACAAGGCTCAAAAGAATCTGAATGATAAGAATGCACGGAAATATGTTGAGAGGCTAATCAATGAGAATTTCAGCGACCGTGACATTTGGATGACATTGACCTATGATGACGAGCATCTACCACCGGACGGGGATGTGGATGCAGCAATCAAGAATGTGCAAAATTACATCCGACGCATCAACTATCAGAGAAAAAAGAGAGGTCTCCCGAATGCAAAATATGTCTATGTGACCGCATACAATCCGGATGCGGAAATCAGATGGCATCATCACATTGTCATGGATGGGGCATTAGACATGGAGACGGTTGAATCCTGTTGGAAACAGTCAAGCAGGAATGAGGTTCGCCGATTACAGACAGACGAAAACGGTTTGTCCGGTATGGCAAATTACATCGTCGAGGAAAAGAACCGTGTTCCGTCGGAAAAGAGGTGGAACAGCTCACAGGGATTGAGAGACCCACGAATCAAGGTCGTTCATTCCAAACGTCCGGCAGCAGGAGGAAGTTATAAAAAAATAGGCTCATTCGTTGACAAGATGGTCAAGGACATGGATTCCATTCCGGAGATACTGAAAAAGTGGTATCCGGACATGGATTTCACAAATGCAGCAGTGTACTACAACGATTTTAATTGCATGTTTTATATACATGCACGAATGAGGAAAAGGAGGTCGACAGGTGAAAAGACGGATAAGACGGATAAGACGGGCATTGAAAAGAGCAGGTTTGTATGATGCGTTTCACATCACATTGATTGCGGTGTTACTGACGGGATTTTGCGTGATATTGTTCAATGTCAAAGAACCGGAGCAGCAGGAGAAAGAGCCGGAGGAGACACAAGCGGAAGTGACGCAGAATCCGGAGACAATGACACAGACAGCAGAGAGCATCGAGGACAAATACAAGGTGTTTGACACAATGTACGAGGACTGGGGGAGTGATGACCTTGAGGGATTCGTGTTCTACGACCTGCCGGAGAAGTATGCAGACAAAGGCTATTTTCCGGAGAAAATGCAGATATACACAAGATGTCTATGCAAGCAATACGACGTTCCGTATGCCCTTGTATTGGCAATCATAGAGCAAGAATCCGGATATGAGTTCGACAAAACCGGAGACGGCGGGCAGTCAAAGGGATATATGCAGATATATGAGAAATGGCACACCGACCGGATGCAGAAACTAGGATGCACCGACCTCATGAACCCATATCAAAACGTGAGGGTCGGGATTGATTTCCTCTCATACCTGCTCAAGAAATACGGCACGATTCAAGATGCACTTGCAGCGTACAACTACGGTGAAAAAGGTGCGAGGGAACATTTGTGGAGCAATGGCGTGTATGTCTATTCATACAACACGGCAATCATGCAGAGAATGAAAGAGATTGAGGAGGTGGTCGGGAAATGAGATTTGACTGGAAACCGGAATCAAAAGAGAGATATTTCAGAAAAGCAGAGGCAGCAGTCAAGGCAGTGGGATTCGATGACATCCTGCGGGTAGACAGAGACCAGTTTTCCATCGTCAAAGGAACGGTCAAGGTACATTTCAAGCCGATTTCAAGAGACGGAAAGACACGCCGATGGTGGGAGGCAAAGAGAACGATTGAGAATATGCATGAAGTGCCTCAGGCAAAAGACCAGTTCGGCAGGAAACACAAGAGCATTTTCATTCACACCTACATGATTTTAGAAATGGAGGAGCAGGACAAATGAGGACATACAGACAGAAACATCCATACATTGCACAAATCGGCTATATTATGCGATACAAGCTGCAACGGTTCACATGGATGTTCAAGGTCAAGGATTGCAGACACATTTGTTTGTTCTGCGAATATTATGACACATGCAGACAGGAGGGCAAAGGAAAATGAACATGAAATATGCAATGAGAAGTGAGGACACAGAGCAAATCAATGTCGTGTCGTGGGCGAATTGGAATGCGAACCGTTATCCGGAATTGAGGTGGTTGTTCCATGTACCGAACGGAGGCAGCAGAAACAAGCAGGAGGCAGTCAAATTCAAACAGATGGGCGTCAAGGCGGGCGTGTCTGATTTGTGCCTCCCATATCCAAAAGGGATTTACTGCGGATTGTTTATCGAAATGAAATACGGCAACAACAGGCAGCAGGACACGCAAAAAGAGTTCCTTGCAGCGATGGCAACGGCAGGACATTTTGTCGCAACCTGTTATTCAGCAGAGGAGGCAATCAAAGTCCTTGAGGAATATCTGAAGCTAGAGAAAGAAACAAGAACAGGATTTTTCGAGGATGCGGAAAGAACGACAATGAGCATCCCAAACAACAGCATCCTCAAGGATGGAAAAGTCAAAGGAGGCAGGTCATGACGCTTGAGGAATTGATTGACACATTGGAGAGTGCAAACATGCTCCGGATATTCAAAGGCGACGAGGAAATATTTGTCGGGTATCTTGCATTATTTGCACCGGAGGTCGGTCATACAAATTGCAAACTATATGAGCAATACAAAAATGACAAGGTCATAAGATTCAGAGCAGTTCCGGAGATTACACATCGCAGGTGGAAAGAACTGAATCTCATGTCACCATTAAAACCGGACGAAACGCCGGATTTTAGATTTCAAGAATTGCAAATGAAACTGTATTACACAATTTATCTATAACAGGACAATAACAGGAGGAAAAGACATGAAAATTATTGCAGTAATGTCACCAAAAGGAGGAATCGGGAAAACAACGACATCCGATTCAATCGCCTATATGTTAGGCGAGGAACAGGGAAAGAGAGTGCTTGTGTTAGATGGAGACCCGCAGGGAGACACATCAAAGACGTTCGGAGTGTATGAACCGGACGGAATCGGCATGAGTGAACTGCTTGAGAAACATGAGTGTGTCGGAGGTACATATAAAACAGGCGACTTGATTCGCCCGACAGAGTATTCACACGTTGACATCATTCCGGCGAATGGCTATCTCATGAAAACGGACATGAATTTGCTGCTCAAGTCAGAGGACAATCAAGTCACACGATTGCGTGAGGCGTTGGAGGAGGTCTCTGATGCATATGATTATTGCGTTTGTGATTGCGGGCGATTGCTTGACATGGTAGTCATTAACATTCTGATTGCAGCAGAACTCATCATTGCTCCGGTAAAGGTCGGAGGATATGAAATCGAGGCATTGCAGAACCTTGAGGAGCAGATTGAGGACTTGAGAGACATCAATCCGGATTTGAGAATCAAGGCACTCATGACCATGCGACAGAAAAACAAGACCTCTCTTGAGGTTGAGGAGTGGTTAAAAGCAGAATCCGGATTTGATATGTTTGTCACGCCGATTCGCCGTTCTATCATCGCAGAGAAATCCACAACGGCAATGATACCGCTCCCGAAATTTTCAAAGCGTGGGATTGTGTCTCAAGATTACAGATGCGTTGTGAATGAGTTACTCAAGGAAATGGAGGAATGACAATGGGAAAATTAAAAAAAGGCGACACAATCCAATGCAGAGACAAAGAGGATTTATTGAACACGGCTCTTGAGTTGGATAAGCTGCACATAAAAAACGATTTTCTGTATGAAAAAGACGGTCAAAAAGGTTACTGGATAGAGATTTTAGAAACGGAAGCGTGAGACATGGAAAACGACACAATACAAACAGAAACTCACAGAGTAATAACAGGAGGTTGAACAGATGGCAGCAGGATTCAGCGTGAAAGACGCACTCAACAAGAACAGCAAAGCGGGGATTGATGAATCTCCGAGAGCGAGATTCCGGACAAAGGACATTTCAATTTTCAAGATGTACCGGAACGATATGAATTTTTACAGTGTAGAACAGATTGAGGAACTGGCAGGAGATATCCTCATGTATGGGTTGAAACAGAACCTTGAACTTGTATATGCGCCATGCGACAAGGGCGAATATAGAATCGTAGCAGGTGAAAGACGGTGGGAGGCTCTCAAGTA
The DNA here is from genome assembly GCF_052118705.1 of Agathobacter sp. LCP21S3_B2. Classification (NCBI taxonomy): domain Bacteria; kingdom Bacillati; phylum Bacillota; class Clostridia; order Lachnospirales; family Lachnospiraceae; genus Agathobacter; species Agathobacter sp. LCP21S3_B2. The sequence continues at coordinate 47,861 of NZ_JBQKGQ010000016.1, forward strand.
CCTTGTGTCAAAGGGATATAAAGAGTTTGAACTTGCAACCAGTAAATTGACAACGCCACAGGATAACGACGAGGAGCAGGTTGAAATCATAATTGCGAACGCATACCGTACAAAGACGACCTCCGACATGATTGAGGAGGAAACACGCCTCAAGGCATCTCTTGAACGCATGAAAGCAGCGGGAAAGAAAATCAAGGGATATGACCTGCAATCCGGACGATTGAGGGATGTGATTTCCTCAATGATGCATGTGAGCAAAACAAAGATTGCTCAAATCGAGGCGGTCAACAACAATCTGATTCCGGAATGGAAAGAGGAACTCAAGGGAGAACGCCTCACATTTTCCGCAGCTTATGAATTGAGCGGTATGACAGCAGACGAGCAGCGGGAGGCACTGGGAAAATTCACAGAGACCGGAGAACTCACACACAAAGATGTGAAAGGCATGAAAGCAGAAAAGGCAGCAGGGCAGCAGGTGTCAGAATCAGACACAGAGACAGAAATCGGCATGAACCCGCCGGAAGTGAGAGCGGGCGACGATTACGAAACACCACATCCGGAGGGAATCACATCTCTCTGTTATTCCTGCACCGAATATGAGACATGCAACGTCAAAACCGGAACATGCACCTCATGCGACCAATACAAGAACCGTACAGAGGCATACAAGACCGACGAACAGAGATATTCAGAGGAACAGGATGCAATCGACCGTGAGACGAAAAAGAAACTCCGTGAACAGGCAGAGGAGGAGAAGATGAACAACCTCCCGTCAGATGCAACGGGGGAGATAAAGAGCATCAGAGTATCAAAAGAGAAATTCGAGGAATACACGGGAGAACATAGAAAACCGTATATGATAACAAAAGACGACGGATTCAAGGTCGGAAATGTCGTCAAATTGGTAGTATTTGCAGCAGGTAAGGCAACCGGAGAAACAGCAGACATGAGAATTACATGCAAAGACGATGACATCACTTGCAGCGGATTGACAGACGGATGGTGCGTCATTGGTCTTGTAGCAGAAAAGGAGGAATAATCATGAGCGACATCAAAAGAGGCGAAATGTTCTATATCAGCAGAGGGGGGGCATCCTACAACGGGAGCGAACAACACTCCGACCGTCCGGCGGTAGTTGTGAGCAATAACAAGAACAATGAGAACAGCAATGTTGTTGAAATCGTATATATGACGACACAACCGAAAACAGACCTCCCGACACATGTGACAGTGAGGTCAACAGGGAGAATCAGCACGGTATTGTGTGAGCAGGTCTATTCGGTATCAACGGAGCGTGTAGGAACATACATCGGAGAGTGTACAGACAAGGAAATGGAGAACATCGACATTGCTCTCATGATTTCCTTGCAGCTTGACGGCAACATGAAAACCTCAAAGAAATACAATGAGACAATCAAAGAGCAGCAGGAGGAAATCGACAGTCTCAAGAAAGAAATCGAGATGTTGCAGCAGGAGCATGAGTACACAATCGCAGAGATTGAACAGGATGCAGCAGTCTATGTTGAGGAAAACAAGAAGATTGCGAACATGACACAGACAGAGGAGACAATCAGATTACAGACAGAAAGAGACACATACAAGACCATGTATGAACAGTTACTCAACAGATTAGTGAATGGAGGAGCAGCATGAACAAAAGCGAATTAAAAGCAATATTTATCAATGCAAAGGCAACAGATGCGAAATACATCGGCGTGAGCATTCAGACAGAGGGCAGCAGTCAACCGGAAATCATCATCAATCCGAATCCGAATTTTGATGCGAAATTTGACTACTACATGGAGGCATACGACGACGATTTGATTCTGATTGCAGCAAAGGGCAAAAAGGACATCAGAATCACGGCAGCAGGACAAGGAAACCGTTTCGAGGATATTGAATGTCAGTTATTAGGAGAGCGGGGCAAGGGTTGGAAAGAACTCATTGCAGGAGCGATTGACAATGCGTATGAGAAAATGATTGCAACCACACCTCCAACGACAGAGGAGGAACAGACCCATTGTGAAATGATAAAAGAGGCAGTCAAGGGAATGTTCATCAATGAGAGCAGGACGGCAGCAGAGGCAGAGTTCATCAAGACACACATTGTCGACTATGAGAAAATATTCGATGTGTGCATGAATGGTGATGACCTTGAGTTCAAAAAAGGACTTGTCAGATTGCAGAAAATGCAAAATGAATATGTTATGCAGCGGGAAAATGACTGATAGAGAAAAAGAGACATTCATCGGCGGGATAGAATTTGAGAGACTGGAATCTCGACATCCCGCCGGATGATTTGCGTTTATACGAGAGATTGATTCAAGAAAGGACAAAAAAGAGAATGAACAAAGTCATATTGATGGGTAGGCTCACAAGAGACCCGAATGTAAGATACACACAGCAGAACAGCACACAGGAATCCATGTGCGTGGCACGTTATACACTGGCGGTCGACCGGAGAGGTGCAAGAGACGGGCAGCAGTCGGCAGATTTTATCTCATGCGTGGCATTTGGAAAAAACGGCGAGTTTGCAGAAAAATATCTGAAACAGGGAACAAAAATTGTTGCTACTGGCAGGATTCAGACAGGCTCATACACCAACAGAGACGGGCAAAAGGTATATACGACGGATGTTGTGATTGAGGAACAGGAATTTGCAGAAAGCAAGAAAGCAACAGGAGAACAGGCAGAAAACGCCGGGTATACAGACACAGGAGACGGATTCATGAGCATTCCGGACGGCATCGACGGCGATTTGCCTTTTATGTAAGCGAAAAGGAGGGTTGTGATAATATAGGAGTCTTAAAATGCATAATTGACAGATTTCGGGCGATGGGAAAGACAGAAAATGAGATTTCGGGCATCGTTGAGGCAGCAGCAGACAAGGCGACAGTGAATCCGGATGTTGCAAAGAATGAAAATCCACAAAAACCGGAAATCAAGGTCGAAACAACAGCAGAGGCGTTTGTCGAGGCAGCATTGCAGACAGGCGTGACAATGGAACAGGCAAAAACGGCAATTTTGAAAATGAGCAGTTCACGAAATGCGGAAAATCGCAAAAACACGAATAACTGGCGTAAAATGCACGGTCTGCCTATGAGAAGAAAGCAGAAAGCGAGGAAAAAGCATGAAAGAGGAAAAGGAGCAGACGGTCATTGAAAAAACCTTGCTATATCTTGAGAATTATCGTGAAATGGAACGATATATCAACGAGGCGGTATCAGAGACCTCTCAAGTGCCGGATATAGGCAAATACAACATATCAGCAGAAAAGGCGTTCTTGCAATCGGTCAGAGAGTGCCGTGCAGAGACGGTCATTCTGTTTGAACACTTGAAAAAGGCTCTTGCATCGCTCAAGGAAGATGCAGAGGCAGCAGGTGAGGGGTACAAATACGACGCTCTTGAGGCGGTCTATATAAAGGGCATGTCATACGAGGATATAGTGAGGGAGACAGGATGCGGACGCAACTCACCGAAAAAGTGGTGCAGGGTGATGATTCAGCGGTTGTCAATCAAGTTATTCGGTGCAAAAGCGATTGAAAATGATAAAAACGGAGTGAAAACAGGGTGAAATGAGGGTGAAAACAGGGGTAAAAAGTGGGTGAACAAAAGACAAAATAAACGTGATAATATGTTAGCGTGAACAGTTGAGACGAGCGATTGCAGATGTGCAGTCGCTTTTTTCTTGCCTGTTTGCCCTCCTGTTATATAGCGGGTGGGATATACACAGTAATGTGCATTACTGCCCGCCTCTTGTGGATAACACAGCAGGAGAATGATGCAAGAGAGGAGAACACAGATGCTTTTGAAATCATGCAGGTGTGGGAAGTTAATACCGCAGTCAATGAAGATGTGCGAGGAATGTGAGCAACGGCAGCAGTCGAGGCACATGATATATAACAACACACGGAGAGACGAGAGAGCAGCAGAGTTCTATGTATCAAAGGAATGGCGGGCGATGCGGGAGCGTATCATTGAGGTCTATGACAACGTAGATATATACGCATTATATGTCGAGCATGAGTTGCTCACATGCAATCCGGTTCACCATATCATTGAACTTGAGGACGACTGGGAACAGCGTTTGAATCCGTTCAACCTCATACCTCTCAACCATAAGACACACAACACAATCACTGCTTTATATAAGCAGAGCAAAGCAAGTATGAGAGCAACACAAAAACAGTTGAGGTCACTGATTGAGTACCACTTTCGAGAGGCAGGGGGATATAAAAAAGTTTTGTGCGATTCGTTTTTAGTCGCACCCCCTCTTTTCCTTGGAGAAAACTCCCCACGGGAATTTCAGTAGAAAGGTATATCCGAAAGAGGTGTCAGAATGTGACACAAAATACTGAAATGCTGACGGAAAGGAGGTTTGTTGCATCATGGCAGGACAGAGACAACCCACAGATTTGGTTGTAATGAACGGGCGAAAACACCTCACAAAAGCAGAAATTGAGGCACGGAAAAACGCCGAGGTCACAGCACCATGCGACAAAGTGAGACCTCCGTCATATTTGACACCGGAACAAAAGAAACAATTCCGGAAGATTGCGAAAGAATTACTCGAAATCAAACTGATTTCAAACCTTGATTGCGACGCATTGGCAAGATTACTCATTGCACAAACACAGTACATCGAAATCACGGAACAAATCAGAGAAACTCCATTGATGGAGGATGTTCCTGTCTATGAGACGAGGGAAAATCCGGACACAGGCGAAAAAGAACGTGTGCAGGTCGGTACAAGACAGGTCGTGAACGGAGAAAGAGAACGCCTCATGATAATTCAAGACCGCTGCATGAAACAGTGCAGACAGGGAGCATCAGATTTCGGATTGACAGTTTCCTCCCGTTGCCGTTTGGTTGTACCGAAACCACAACAGCAAAAGCCGGAGAATAAATTTGCAAAATATGCAAATTAAGGCATGGCGAAAGCAGGAGAAACACAAGACCGCTGCACACAATACGCCCTTGATGTCGTATCGGGCGAGATAACAGCCGGAGAATATGTCCGTCTTGCGTGTCAGAGACATCTTGACGACATTGAAAAATCAAAAGCAGCACCGTACAAATACTATTTCGACGTTGAAAAGTCGGAGGAAATAATCAATTTTGCAGAGGAGTTGACCATTGCAGAGGGTGAGGAAAATGAGCATGTGACGGCATATCCGTTCCAGTGTTTTATTTTAGGGTCACTCAATGGATGGAGAACAAAGGAAAAGTCATATAGACGTTTTAGAACATCCTATGTGCAATTAGGTAGACAGAACGGAAAATCGTTCATCAATGGTATTCTTGCGTGTTATTATGGCAATTTTGACGGGTACAAGTACGGAAAAATCTTTTGTACGGCTACAAAGCAAGACCAAGCGAACATTGTTTTTGACGAGGTTGCAAAATTCATCAACTCTGACGAGGATTTGTCAGAATGGTTCAAGGTACATGACCACAACCACACGATTGATTGTCTGTTGACACATTCAGAAATCAAAGCGTTGTCCGGTGATACAAAGTCACTCGACGGACATCGTGCATATTTGGGAATTGTCGACGAGTATCACGCACACAAAACAAATCAGATGTACAAGTTGCTTGAGGGTGGTATCAAGAAACTCAAGTCGGCGTTGATATCGGTCATCACGACAGCGGGATTCGACCTCAAGTCGCCGTGTTACAAGTTATATGAGTATTGCTGCAATCTACTCAAGGGCGTTTTCGAGAACGACAGTCAATTTGTGTATATCGCACAGATGGACGAACACGATGACAGATACACGCCGGAGAATTGGATAAAAGCAAACCCGATTCTTGAATTTGACAGGGATGCACTTGAAAATCTGATACCGATTGCACACACTGCCCGGGACATGGGCGGTGAGGACTTGAGAGATTTCCTTGTCAAGCAGCTCAACATGTGGATGCAGTGGTCAAATTCATTGTACATCAAGGACATTGCATCATGGAAAGCATGTGCAGTTTTGAAATCACTCAAGGATTTCAGAGGGTCAAAGTGCTATGTCGGCGTTGACTTGTCATCCGGAGGAGACTTGACATCAATCGCAATCGTGATTCCGTTCATGGTGGAGGACACGAAAAAATATTTTGTTCACACACATTCGTTCATCCCGTCCTCAAGGGTGGATGAACACATCAAGACTGACAAAGTACCATACGACGTATGGATTGAAAAAGGTCTTGTGACGGTAACGGAAACACTGGGAGGAATCAAGACAGATTACAAATACATCATCAGATACCTTGAAGATTTAGTGAGGGAATACAACCTCAAACCGCAGTTGATTTGTTACGACCCGCACAACGCATCGGCGTTCCTGTCAGACATTGAGGCGATGGGATTCGATTCAATCTCTGTCACACAGACAGCAAAAGAATTGAACGATGCGACCGTTGATTTCAGACTTGAGATTCTTGCGGGCAATGTGGAGATTGAGGGAATGGAAGTCGGCAAAGAGGGCAACAAGATAGTTGTTCCGGTTGACAGCCTGCTTGTTTGGTCGATTGCGAATGCAAAGACCATTTCAAACAATTACGGTGAAATAAAGATTGACAAAGACATCACGACAGAACGAATCGACCCGATTGACGCTATCATCGACGCATGGAAACACGCAATGAAAGAGGAATACCGTCCGGATGTGAACGAAACTGTCAATGAATGGCTTGAGCAATATGAAAAATACATGAAGAAAGGCGGTGAGAAATAAATGAATCCGTTTCAGAGATTGGGAGTAAAAATTTCAAATTGGTGGAGAGGCGAACCACAGAACGACGGAGGGAAAATGACATTGAACTCACCGTCGTTCCTTGAGCGAATAGGATTGAAAAGAAAAGGGAAACCGACATCAGAGGTCACATATTTCACTTGTCTCAAGATGCTGTCGGAGACCCTTGCAAAAATGCCTATCAAATATTATCAGAAAACGGACAAGGGCATCATCGAGGCAGAGGCGACGGACACATCGAAACTGTTATCAAAGAGACCGAATCCGTTTATGACACCAACAACATTTTGGAACACGGTTGAAATCAACCGAAACCATTACGGGAACGCCTATGTGTATATGAGAAAAAAGTTTGACCGAAAAAAATTCGGCGGTGAAATCAAAATCGTTGATTTGTGGGTCATGCAGTCAAATTGTGTGCAGATAGTCGTTGACGATGCAGGGATATTCGCAGGAGTGGGGCGTTTGTGGTACGTCTACACAGACCCGACATCCGGTCGTCAATATGTGTTCAGTACGGACGAGGTAATGCATTTCAAAACATCATTCAGTTTCGACGGAATCACAGGACTACCAGTGCAGCAGATTTTGAGAGACACGGTTGCAGGTGCATCCGAATCACAGGCGTTCATGAATAACTTGTATGAGAGTGGTCTGACAGCAAAAGCAACACTCGAATACACGGGAGAGTTAAACGAAAAGGCAAAAGAGGCACTTGTCAAATCGTTTGAGGAGTTCGGCAGCGGGGCAAAGAATACAGGAAAAATTCTGCCTGTTCCGTTAGGAATGAAACTCACGCCCCTTGACATCAAACTGACTGATTCACAGTTCTTTGAACTGAAAAAATATAATGCCCTGCAAATCGCCGGAGCGTTCGGAGTGAAACCAAATCAAATCAACGATTATTCAAAGTCGTCATATAGCAATAGTGAGATGCAGCAGTTATCATTCTACGTCGACACGGAACTGTTCATCATCAAGCAGTATGAGGAGGAAATCAATTTCAAAATGCTACCGGATGAAGATGCAGACGACGGATATTATTACAAATTCAATGAAAAGGTATTGTTCCGCACCGATTCAAAAACGCAGATGGAATATTTGAGAAACGGTGTCGGTGGAATGATTATAAAACCGAATGAGGCAAGACGTAAACTCGACATGGAAGATGCAGAGGGAGGCGATGTCCTACTTGCGAACGGTAGCATCGTACCGTTGACGATGGCGGGTGCAGCATATTTGAAAGGCGAATCCGAACAGGAGAACGCCGATGAACCGGAACAGCCGGAAGAAGAAAAAGAGCCGGACACAGAGCAGCCGGACACAGCAACAGAACCGGACGAAACCGACGAGGCAGAGGACGAGGATGAACAGGAGGGAGGTGAATAATCATGCCAAAAAAGAGACGTTTTGATTTTACAAAGAAGAATAAACGCAGCGGGAAAGTTGAAAATGTCGGCTATTTGGATTTAGAGCAGGACGAGGAGCAGAGCAGATGTTCCTTGTATTTCTACGGTGACATTGTATCAGCGACATGGGAATCCATGTGGTACGAGGAGGATAGATGCCCGCAGGACATCGCAGATTTCCTCAACCAGTTAGACGGATATGAGGACATTGACATCTATTTCAATTCCGGCGGTGGAGATGTATTTGCAGGACTGGCAATATACAACCAGTTAAAGCGATACGACGGACACAAAGTCGGATATGTTGACGGAATGGCTGCATCCATTGCATCAGTCATCATGTTTGCATGTGATGAACTGCATTTCGCAACAGGTGCTCAAGCGATGATTCACAAACCGTTATGCATGGCATACGGAAACGCAGACGATTTCAAGGCAGTCATAAAACAGTTGAATCTCTGCGAGGATTCAATTCTTGATGTCTACATGGAACATGTGCAGGAGGGTGTCACAAGAGACAAAATTCAATCTCTCATGAGTAATGAGACATGGTTCGACAGTAAGAAGATGCAGCAGTATTTCAATGTTGAAATCGAGGAAAAGGCAGCAGTTGCAGCATGTGCATCCGACTTTTTCGAGAAATACAACAATATTCCGGAGACGCTCAAGGGAATCGACACAAAGGACATAGTCGATGCAGTGATTGCAGAACTTGAAAACCGGAACAGTGCAGCAACAGAGGCAGAAAAACAGAGAATCGAGGCAGAAAAGCAGGAGATTCTCAAAGATTTATACCTTTATGGTATGTAAGAAATGGAGGAAAGAAAACATGAATAAGGAATTACAGAAGTTACTCAAGCAGATTAACGACAAGAAAAACGAGGTCAAGAGCCTTGTGAACGATGGAAAACTCGACAAGGCAAAGGCAGCAAAGGAGGAACTCAAGGAGTTACAGAACAGATTTGACCTCCTCTATGATTTGGACGAGGATGAACAGGACAACATCGAGGACAAAGTCAACAACGGAACTGCAAAGCAGGTCGGCGGTGATGTAAAACCGGACAAAAAGAACATCGTGAAATCATTCGTCAACATTGTCAAAGCCGGATTCCTGCACAAAAAGGCAGACGAGGCAGACATCGCAGTGTATAACGCTGCAATCACATCCGACACATCTGACAAAGGAGAGGGAGAGGTCGGAATCGGCGTTACAATTCCGGAGGACATCAGAACGGACATCATTGAACTGCGTCGTTCAGCCGACAACCTTGAGCAGTATGTCAATGTTGAGGGAGTAACAACCAAGACAGGAACACGAAACATTGAGGTTGATGCAGATTCTACACCGTTCGACAACGTGGAGGAGGCTGCGGATTTTCCGGAGATGGACGAGCCAACATTTGTACAGGTTGAGTACAAAATCAAGAAAAAGGGTGGAATCCTCAAGATGACCGCCGAACTGCTTGAGGACACAGCAGCCAATATCATGGCGTACATCAACAAATGGATTGCTAAAAAAACAAAGGCAACCCGTAACGCAATGATTCTCAAGACACTTGATGCGATGACAAAGGGAAAAGAGGTAACAATAGAGAATCTCGACAGCCTCAAGGATGTGTTTAATGAGGATTTAGACCCTGCAATCGCAGCGGGGGCGGTTGTCATCACTAATCAGAGCGGTTTCAACTATCTCGACAAGTTAAAGGATAAGGACGGAAACTATATTTTACAGAAAGACCCGACACAGCAGACAAAGGGAAAACTGCTTTTTGGCGAATATCCTATCATCAAGTTATCAAAGAAAACTCTTGCATCCGAGAAGATTATGAACAGCGACGGTCACACAATCGACGGGTACAAGCATCCTGTATATTGTGGCGACTTAAAAGAGGCAATCACACTCTTTGACAGAAATGTCCTCACAATCGACCTCAATGACAAGGGAACAGGTTTATGGGATAAGGACTTGACAGGTCTCAAGGTTCGCGACCGTTTCGATGTGCAGCCTGTTGACAAGGAAGCAGTCATCAAGGGTCAGATTACAGAAGTTATCAACGGGTAATATGGCAGCAGGGCGGTGAATCCGTCCTGCTATTGAAAGCAGGTGAGAACATGACGGATGAAGAAAAAGAGAAGTACAGAGGCGGTCTGATTGCTACATGCAAGACATATTGTCACATCGACTATGATGACGACATCGAAATCCTTGAATTGATGCTTGACACGACACTGGATGAAATGACGGAACTGATTCTGAATTTCGACCGGAACAACCTCACAAGCCGTCAAAAACTGCTTGCATTTATGTCCGTGAAAGAACTGTACGACAACCGTGACAAGTACCGGAGCGACACGAAAACGCTATCCGCTGCCGTTTCCTCCATGCTATTGAAAGAAATATACGGAGGTGCAGCAGAATGACAGGCAGAATCAAGATAATTCGCAAGACAACAAGTGTTGTTGACGGTAGACGACAGCAGGAGGAAAAGGAGTTTTTCTCATGTTGGTGTGATGTCAAGAGTTTGGGAACAAATGAAAAATACAATGCGTTGCAGATAGGTCTTGAGAACACAATCATGTTTGAAACGAGAGCCTGCGACAAGATGGAGGAAATCAGATTGAATCTGAAAGAGTTCTACGCAGTATATAAAGGCGTTGAGTTCAAGATATATGATGCGTGTCCGATGTTCATAGACGACAGGAAATATCAGTTGAAATGTAGAGCGGGAGCATAGTGTCATAATCTGACACCGGAGGTGATGCAGTGAAAATCGAAATGGAATTTCAAGGCTTGAAAGAACTCATGAAAGCATTTGAGGACGCAGCAAGCGACGAGGATATAAAAGAGGTCAATCAAAAGATTGTAAAGCAAAGCGAACCAGTTGTGAAAAACATCATGTCAGGCAAAATTCCGAAATCGGCAGACATCAAATTATCCGGTAGAGGTTTCGGTTCAAAGTCATCCGTGACATCACATGCAGCGGACAGCATACCGATGGGAGCAGTCAAAATGAAAGACACAGGAGCAACAGCAGATGTCGGATGGGAAAAGTCGGACAATAGCGAACACTTTTATGTGAAATTCATAAACTGGGGAACTATCTATCAACCGCCTCAAGAATTTATTTACGCAACAGGGCGTGAGGCAGATGCGGAACTGCAAAAAATCGCAGAACAGGAATATCAATCATATTTAGACAACACATTGAAATGAGGTGAGAGCATGAGCAGCAGTCCGGACATCATCAAAGATGCATCCGACGCATTGAAACCAATATCAGACAGGAAAATCATTGTGATGCAAGGATGGTATGACAAAAACATCCATGACAGACATGTGACATTGTGGGATTTGGGAGAAAACGACGAGAATTTTTCGGACGACGATGCAGAGGGAGTGACGCTGTCAGTGCAGGTCACTATATTTTCAGAGAATGACGAGGTTGAACTTGCGAGGGAAATCAAGTCACTCATGAAAGAAAATGATTTCTCATTTGACGGCAGGAACGGAGACGATTCAAAGCCGGAGGACGGAATCTATATGAAAGCACAAAGGTTTTCAAAGTTTTATGAAATGGAGGAATAGACATGAGCGAAACAGTAACACAGGTTAGCGACACAGAACAGAAGATTGTGAGGAGTAGAACTTGCGGTTGTAGAGATTTCTACATCGCAAAACTCACACAGAACGATGCGAAAGCATACGTTGCAGAAACTCCGGTCAAACTGGCAAGAGCAATCAAAGCAAAGGTTGACGAAAAGTGGAGTTCTGAAAAGATTTACTCTGACGATGGAACAGAGGAAGTCATCAATTCCTATGAGGGAACAGAAATCGAACTTGAGGTCAATGCACTTGCACCACAGGACAGACAGATTCTTTTCGGTCAGTTATACGAGAACGGTTTTCTTGTAAAGACTGCGGATGACAAAGCACCGGAGGTCGCTGTCGGATGGAGAGAAAGAAAACTCAACGGAAAGTATGATTTCAAATGGTTGTACGCCGGAAAGTTTGCAGAGGGAATCAGCGAGGAGGCAAGCACAAAAGAGGGAAAACTGTCTCCGACAACAAAGAGCGTCAAGGGTTCATTCTATGAGAGAAGTCTTGACAATGCATATGAGATTTCTGTTGATGAATCAAACCTTGTAACAGAAGATACAAAGGCAGCAGAGGCAATCGAGAATTGGTTCAGCAAAGTGCAGGAGAAAAACGGCGGTTTAGGCTAATAAGAGGATATATAACAGGAGGATAAATCATGAAAAGAAAAATAATAGTCAATAATAAAGAGTTTACAATGCCGAAAATGTCAATCGACACATACACGGAATATCTTGAACTTGCAGAGGTTGTCGACGCAAAACAGAGATATTCAAAACAGGACATCGAGGCGATGGGTCTTTTTATCTGCAAGGCATACGGAGACCAGTTCACCATTGAGGAATTAAAGAATCCGGAGAGCGGACTTGATGCAGCAGGATTGATTCTTGAGTTCCAGTTCATTGACATGGGAATTGCCGACGAACTCACAAAGAGAATGGAGAACATCGAGAAAAATTTTCAGAGTGGCAAGTGATACCGGAAATCGAAATCACTTGCAAAGGAAAAAGTCTTTTCATCAATTCCGTAACAGTAGAACAGTATAAAAAATATATCAATCTCATGGAGAAAAATGACACGGAGGCATTTTCCGGAGTGATGTTTTTCAACAAAAAGATAATGCAGGAGATGTTCGGGAATGAACTGTCGCTTGCAGCAGTTGGGGAGATTGATGCAGTTGAATTTCTGACGGCAATCAAGACGGTTCATTTTATCATGCAGAACATCATTGCAGAGAAGATGTTGAACATTGTTGAGGTTGAGCAGATAGAGAAAGAGACATCCGCATTCGATGAATATGACCGTGAAAACGGTTATGAGGAAGAGGAACAACCGGAGGAAAATCAATGGAAAGTCTGCGGGGAAATTGTTGACCGTGTTGTAAAAATTGCGATTCGGCTATTGAAAAACTCATACAGTCAATGCATGAAAGAGAACATTGTCACGTTGTTGGACTACTTAAAATTTGAATTAGATACAATCAACGAAAATCAGTAAGAGAGGAGGCGACCGAATGGCTTATACGAGCGTCAAAATATCGGCAGATTCGAGCAGTTATCAATCACAAATGAAATCGGCAGCATCACAGATGAAAGTCCTGTCTGCGGAATATACGACAGCAGCAACAAAAGCAAAGTTGTTCGGTTCAGAGACAGACAGCCTCAAGGCAAAAGCCGAATCGCTCACTCAAAAGATAACAGTGCAAAAGAACATTGTGAAGTTAAACAGTGAGCAGCAGGAGAAATTGACAAAGAAACTGTCAGACCAAAAGACAAAGCAGGAGGAACTCAAAACAAAGATTGATGCTGCAAAAGAGGCTTACGAGAAATCGACAGCAGAGACCGGAAAGAACTCCGAGCAGTCAAAGGCACTCAAAGAGGAACTTGACAAGTTAGAGAAAGAGTTCACTGCAAATGAGACAGCAATCGGAAAGACGGAGAATGCACTTGCGAATCAGACGGTAAAGACGGAAAAGTCAAAAACCGCCCTCATGAACATGGAGGCAGAACTGAAAAATGTCAATGAGCAGTTAAAGGACAATAAACTTGAAAAATTTGCGACCGCTTGCGATACGGCAGGAACAAAGATGGAGAGTTTCGGAAAGAAAATGTCGGTTGTCTCTGCCGGAATTGCGGGTATTGGTGCAGCATCAATCAAAGCATTCACGGAACTTGACGAGGGTTATGACACCATAGTGACAAAGACCGGAGCAACCGGAGAGGCACTTGAGGGATTGACAAAGTCTGCGGATAATGTTTTCGGAACAATGCCGGAGGATATGTCAACGGTAGGCGAGGCAATCGGAGAAGTCAACACAAGATTCCACACAACAGGAACGGAACTTGAAAAGACCTCAAAACAGTTCATACAGTTTGCATCAATCAACGGAACAAATGTCACACAGTCAGTCGACCAGGTTGACAAAATCATGAAAGCGTGGAACGTTGATGCATCACAGACGGGGAATCTGTTAGGATTACTCACGGCAAAGGCACAGGAGACCGGAATCTCCGTTGATACGCTTGAATCAAATGTACTTGATAACAACGCAGCATTCAAAGAAATGGGTCTGTCATTGCCTCAAGCAATCAATTTGATGGCTCAATTCGATGCAAACGGTGTTGATTCAACTCAAGCGATGGCGGGTCTTAAAAAAGCATTACAGAACGCCACATCAGAGGGAAAATCAATGGACGAGGCGTTGTCAGAGACAATCGGCAGCATCAAGAACGCAAAGACAGAGACCGAGGCGATGCAGATTGCAACGGAACTGTTCGGAAAGAAAGGTGCAGCAGAAATGACAAAGGCGATTCGTGAGAATCGAATCGACCTCACCAGTCTGTCGTCATCAATGGAGGAATACGGAACGACGGTCGAGGACACATATAACGGAACACTCGACCCGATTGACAACGCAAAGGTTGCGATGAACAACGCAAAACTGGCGTTGTCGACACTGGCATCCACAGCACAGACATCCGCAGCACCTATGATTGAAAAATTGACCGGAAAGATTCAAGAGTTGACACAATGGTTCACGTCGCTCTCTCCGGCACAGCAAGAAACAGTTCTCAAAGTTGGTCTTGTGGTCGCTGCTATCGGTCCGTTGTCAATCGGATTCGGAAAAGTGGCAAAGGGAATCTCTGACACGATAACGACCGGACAGAAATTTGTGTCCGGAGCTGCAAAGATAATCGCAAAGATTACGGCAAAGACAGCAGCCACGGCAGCAGGAACGGCAGCAGATACGGCAGGAACAGCAGCCACGGCAGCACATACGGCAGCTACAACAGCAGCCACGGCAACAACCGGAGGAATGACAGTGGCACAAACGGCGCTCAATGCAGCTATGAACTTGTGTCCGATTATTTTAATTGTAACACTAATTGCCGGACTGATTGCAGCAGGTGTCGCACTATATAAAAATTGGGATAAGGTCAAAGAAAAACTGTCCGAATTGTGGGGCAACATCAAAGAAAAATTCAATGCAATCAAAGAGACCATCACGGGAGCATTCACGAAAGCGAAAGAGGCGGTCACGAATAAGGTCAAGGAAATCGGTGACAACATAAAAAATAGCACAATAGGACAAGCTGCATCGAAAGTATTCAACGGCGTAAAGGACACGGTTCACAATGTCATGTCGGCAGCGACCGAAACGGCAAAGGAAAAACTGGGGAACATGAAAACCGCCTATGAAGAAAACGGAGGCGGTATCAAGGGCGTTGTTGCTGCCGGATGGGAGGGAATCAAAGGATATTATTCAGCAGGATTCACATTCGTTGATAATTTATCCGGAGGGAAACTCTCTGAAATCAAATCAAAATTCTCTGAAAAGACATCGGAAATCAAAACAAAGGTTTCCGAGGGTTGGGAGAATATGAAAACCGCCGTCACCACAAAAATGACGGAATGGAAAACCAATGCATCAAACAAACTGAATGAAATCAAGTCGAATTTTTCGACAAAGGTTTCGGACATCAAGTCCAATGTTTCGACAGGTTGGGAGAACATGAAAACCACCGTCACCACAAAAATGACGGAATGGAAAAACAATGCATCAAATAAATTGACGGAAATCAAATCCGGATTTTCCTCAAAGGTTTCGGAGATAAAAACGAAATGGTCGACGGATTTCACGAACATAAAGGACAAGGCAACCTCACTCATGGAGACGGCAAAGTCCAATGTTTCAACGAAACTCAATAATATGAAATCCGCATACAGTGAAAAAGGCGGGGGAATCAAGGGAATCGTGTCTGCTACGTTCACAGGCGTAAAGGACACAATGAACTCTCTCATGAGTACGGCGAACACTCTGACAGGCGGTAAACTCGACAACATCAAATCGGCGTTCTCCTCAAAATTAGCGAATGCAAAATCGTCTGCATCATCAGCACTTGACGGGATAAAATCAGCGTTTTCATCAAAACTTGAATCCGCACATTCAACGGTCAATAGTGTGTTAGGAAAAATAAAAGGAGCATTCAATTTTAAGTGGTCATTGCCACATTTGAATCTGCCTCACATCAGCGTAAGAGGAGGCGTTGCACCTTTTGGTATCGGAGGAAAGGGTTCGCTCCCGTCATTCTCGATTCAGTGGTACAAATCCGGTGGTATTATGACAAATCCGACCGTGTTCGGAATCAACGGCAACAGCCTCATGGTAGGAGGCGAGGCGGGTGACGAGGCAATCTTGCCACTTGCAGAGTTTTACAACAAATTAAACAGCATACTTGACAAGAAACTTGATGCAGTTCAGAAATCGCAAGTTGTATATGTGACAAATCACACATACATTGACGGCGACGAAATCGCAAGCAGAACCGTGTCAAAGGTAGATGCGGAAATGGTAACAAATAAACGAAAAGGGAGGTAAAGCAGGGCGATGAAAATAAACGGAATAGACATCAGAAAATATGATGCAAAGCAGTTGACCGCCGATGTGCAGCCTCCCTCTTTTGCTAATTCATACGAATGGTTGACGGGTGCAACACTGCCGACGGAATTTGAGACAGAGGTTCAGATGGGTCATTTGAAACTGTCAATATATTTCAAAGGCAAGGACAGGAACAACATCATCCGTGCTGCATCGGAGTTCATGAGTAATTTCACAAAGGCTTGCAAGATGGAACTTGACGGCTACAAAGGAACATATATCGGATTCATCACATCAAATGACTATGAAAAAAAGAATGTGAAACAGAGGTACGTTGTAAACCTTGAATTTGACGGTTTTTTTGTCGATGACGACCTCTCAATCACATTCGACGGGAAAACCTCTGCATCGTTCTATAAAGTGGGTACAAGAGACGCTCCGTGCATTGTAGAGGTATATGCAAAAAGCACATTGACGAATTACACAATCGCAGGACTGGGAGACGACGACATCATCATTGAGAGTTTAGCAGCAGGAAAGACGGTTGTGATAGACGCAAAGACCGGACTTGTGACAATCGACGGGGCAAATGCATTCGACAAGGTGAACATGTGGACGTTTCCGGTATTAAAGACCGGAGAAACAGCACTCACATTCTCCAACACAAAGGCGAGAGTGACTATCAGATACACGCCTATGTGGATTTAGGAGGTGAGAACATTGCAGATTTTTAATGACAAAAAGAAAAGAATCGGAACATTGTCCGGGTTCAAGGACAGGGAAATCACCACGACACTGGATTCCGGAGACAAAGAGTTGGCGTTCAGTTATCCGACAGCGGGAGCGTTGGTCGACTTGCTAAAAGAAGAATACTATATACGCACCAAAACGGACGAATTTGTTCTCAAAGCGGTCGAAAAAGGTGAACAGTTCAACAAATACACAGCCGTCCTCAACGTGGAGGAATTGGAGGGAACACCGTTCCCGTATGGGTTTGAATCGAATGAACAGACAATCAAAGCGTGTCTTGAGTTTGCGTTCGAGGGTACGGGATGGCACGTCGGAACATGCACGGTCACAAAGAAAAGAACCATTGACGAGCAGGAGAGTGTCACGGCATGGGATGTCCTGCAAAAGTGCCTCACAACATACCGCTGCGAGTGTATCATCCATTCACTAACAAAGACAATCGACATATATGACCGGATAGGCAGCGACAAAGGGTGCTATTTCATGGAGGGGTTGAACCTCCGGAAAATATCATTGAAATCGGACACATACGATTTTTACACAAGAATCTATCCGATAGGCAAGGACGGCATCACGCCGAAATGGTTGACCGGAAAAGATTACATCGACAATTTTCAGTACAGTTCCAAAATCAAGGCGTATGTTTGGAAAGACGAAAGATACACCAACACCACAAGTCTGATTGAGGATGCAACGGCAAAGATTGAGGAGATGTCAAGACCATACAAGGCATATACTGCGGAGGTGGTCGACCTTGCGAATGCGTCAGAGGAATACAAAGACATTCTTTCATATGGAATCGGAGACACGGTCACACTTGTATCAAAGAAAACCCGAACGAAAGAAAAACAGAGGATTGTCAAAATAAGAGAATATCCGGAGACACCGAAAAAGAACACGGTTGAGATTTCCAATGCGAGAAAGACATTTGCAGAGATTCAGAAAGAGGAGACGGCAGCAGCAACCGAGGAGGCAATCTCAATCGCAAACAACAACACGAAAAAGGTGTTGCGGGATGGATATTATACAAAAACAGATGTTGAATCACATATTACGGCAGCGAAAGACGAAATCAGTTTAGGCGTTTCACAGGTGTATGAAACAAAAAAGACTGTATCGGAAAAAGTCGCAGCAGCAGAGAAGAACGCTAATGCAGCGACCGACGAGAAGTTGACAGAGTATTCCACAACGGAGCAGATGCAATCGGCAATCGACATGAAAGCCGACGAAATCAATTTAGGAGTGTCAAAGACCTATGAGACAAAGACCTCCGTGTCGGAGAAGATTACCGCAGCGAATAAGACGGCACAGGATGCAGCCAATGCAGCAGAGAAGAACGCTAATGCAGCGACCGACGAGAAGTTGACAGAGTATTCCACAACGGAGCAGATGCAATCGGCAATCGACATGAAAGCCGACGAAATCAATCTAGGAGTATCAAAAACATACGAGACAAAACAGACCGTATCTGAAAAGGTTGCAGCAGCGGAAAAGAACGCAAATGATGCGACCGACGAGAAGTTGACAGAGTATTCCACAACGGAGCAGATGCAATCGGCAATCGACATGAAAGCCGACGAAATCAATTTAGGAGTGTCAAAGACCTATGAGACAAAGACCTCCGTGTCGGAGAAGATTACCGCAGCGAATAAGACGGCACAGGATGCAGCCAATGCAGCAGAGAAGAACGCTAATGCAGCGACCGACGAGAAGTTGACAGAGTATTCCACAACGGAGCAGATGCAATCGGCAATCGACATGAAAGCCGACGAAATCAATCTAGGAGTATCAAAAACATACGAGACAAAACAGACCGTATCTGAAAAGGTTGCAGCAGCGGAAAAGAACGCAAATGATGCAACTGACGAGAAACTGACAGAGTATTCGACGACAGTTCAGATGAATGCTGCGATAAAGCTAAAAACGGACGAAATAACATCCGAGGTCAACAAAAAGGTGAATGAGGATGATTTCGGAACACTAATAACACAGAATGCATACAACGTCAGAGTTGCATTCAATAAAGGCAGTTCGTACATGCAGTTTGATTCGACAGGAATCACGATGTACACAGGAACTATCACAGACAACACAAAAAGAACTCGATTCGATTACAACGGCGAACATTTTTACCGTGACGGAAATTATGTCGGAAAAATTGGAACGAATACCATGAAAGACAATGACAGTCAGAGAGGACTTGTATTCGATATTGAGTACAACACGGCATATATGTCATGGTCAAATAAAGAATCGCAGAATACAGATGTGTACACGATGAAATGGTCGTACTGCACACAGCAGTGTGGAAATTACGAGGCAAATATGCTACATGCGGGAGCAGACATCAACATGCATTTCTTCAAATTAAGGAATGTAAGTTTTGAGGATGGCTCAATAAGTGGAACGCTAACATTCAAACAACCTTTAGAAGTAGGCAGCGATGGGAAACTTGCAAAGTGGTCAACGGCGACGCTTGAGTTCAAAAGAGGAATATTAGTGTCCGGAACATGGAGCGATGGATAAAACAGGAGGAAAAGAAATGCAGATGAATGACGAAAATATTCAGACAGAGGAAGTCAAACGAGCAGCAGAACCGGAGTACAAAATTCCGGAAGATGCTGCCGACAACTCAAGACCAAACGAGACAGCAGAGGTTGTGACAAGAGAATCAGCAGAGGAGACAAACACGGAACTCTTGCAGAGCATCGACAAGAAACTTGACATGCTACTTGCAGCACAAACAGCAACACAGACGGCAAAGGAGGAATAATCATGAATACACCGATTGCAGTGAGAATTGAATGTGCAAAGGGAGAAATCCTCAATGCTATGGAGACGATACAGAAAAGACATGCATTGCCTCCTTGCATCATGGA
Organism: Agathobacter sp. LCP21S3_B2; assembly: GCF_052118705.1. NCBI lineage: Bacteria > Bacillati > Bacillota > Clostridia > Lachnospirales > Lachnospiraceae > Agathobacter > Agathobacter sp. LCP21S3_B2. Next base: position 68,122 of record NZ_JBQKGQ010000016.1, read on the forward strand.
CGGAGTTTTGTCCTCCGTACTGGCAGAGGTAAGGAGCGAGGCAAAGATTGAACTTATAAACTCCACAAATACAATGATAGCAGAAAAAAATGAGGAACTTGAAAAGGCAAAGAAAGCAGCAAAGAGAGTTCTGAAAACAGAACCGGACGAGGGGCAGGAACAGGATGCACAGGAGAATCCGGAAGAATAAACAATAAACACCGAGAGGAGGTGAGAGCATGGTAGCGTTGACAAAATTGACGACGAACATCAATCTTGAGATGTCCGGAGACACTAAAAGATATTTAGTATCAGCAAAGCAGGGAGACAAGGCAACACGATTCATCATCGCAAGGCTGCTCAACAACGGCGAACCATACGCAATCCCGACAGGGGCAAGAGCAGTCATCAACATTGCAAAACCGGACGGAAAACATGTATATAACACATGTTCATATTCCGGTTCGGATGTGACAGTCGAATTGACAAATCAAGCACTTGCAGCCTCCGGAACGGCGTATTGTGACATCGAAATCCGGACGAGTGACGATTCACAGATTATCACATCCGCATCGTTCACAATGGAGATTGAACCGTCACAGAGGAACGACAATGCGATTCTATCAGCGAATGAGTTCACAGAACTTGAGAATCGTGTCAAGGGTCACATTGAGAGTATTGACAGCACGAATGAGGCAGTCAAGAAAGCAGAACAGGCGAGAGTGACCGCAGAAAATGCGAGAGTAAAAGCAGAACAGGCAAGAGCGACCGCAGAGAATAATCGACAGCAGAATGAAAACACACGCATCCAACAGGAACAGCAGAGGCAACAGGACACCTCACAGGCGGTCAAGAATACGAACGATGCAACGGATGAATCCAGGAGGGCGACAACAGCCTGCAAAGAGGTCACAGAGCGGGCAGAGGACGCATTGCAGAATCAAGAGCAGCTTGAGGCGACATTGAACACGGCGACACAGATTCGACAGGATGTGTCACAGATGCAGACAGCAGTTGCAGAGGCAAAGAAACAGGTCGAGCAGGACAAAAAGGATATTGATGACACGATTCAAAATTCACTGCTTGCATCAGCAGAGAAAATCCTTGAGAGTGTGCAGGACTATTTCAACCGTGCAGAGGCGTTATATTCGAGCATGTATCTTGATTGTGACGGAGAAACGCCGTATCTGCGAACGGTGACACCGGTATTCATTGATGGAGCAACGCCACAGGTCAGAAATGCGAATGAGGGCGTTGATTTTGACGGAGGAACGCCGACCTCCCGACAATTAGCAGTATAATTCCATGATACTGGAAACAGACGGCGAAACAAACACAAAGGAGTGATTGTGTGATATATTCCATAATCACGGAGCAAAGGAGGTTGAACAATGGCAGCAATCAGACCATGCACCGGAACAACAGCAGACTGGAAAGCAGTTGAGGACACTCTGATTCTCAAAGAGAGAGAAATCGGAGTTGAGATTGACACATCCGGTCATTATCAAATCAGACAGGGAGATGGTAAAAAGAAATTTTTTGACTTGCCGATTATCGTCAACAATGCCCGTTATGAGGAAATACTGACATTGACACAGGGATATATGAACACCGTGAACAATTTCAGTAAGAACATGACGGAGGCGACGAACAGTGCAAACGGTGCAGCAACAACGGCAAACAATGCAGCGTCGACAGCGAATGCAGCAGCAAAAGCGTGTCAAGGAATCGTGAACGGTCTCAACACTATGGTTGACACCGTCACAAAGAAATCATGTGTCCTCACGGTTGAGGATGGAATTTTGACGATAAGGGAGGCGTAAAAAATGGCAAGTGGAGACTTGATTGTTAAAGTAGCAGACAAAGACACACTCGACCGCACATATGCGAATACAAACGCAATACTGGCAGCAGTCGGGGAAGATGTAAGAATAAAGGGCGTAAAGCGTTACGGAATGAAAATCAACAAAAATGACAGCAATCCGGCGACACGCTGCACATACCTTTTCGATGCAGTAGGAATGACACCCGCTGCAATGAATTATGGGTCAATCATTTTTCTTATGGGTTTAGCCCCAAATGTTTTAGGTTATCGTCATCCTGCCGCCATCCTTGACAGGTCAAAAAATAAATGCTGTGGGTTAATCACCGACGGC
>NZ_JBQKGQ010000017.1:0-65321 GCF_052118705.1 Agathobacter sp. LCP21S3_B2
TTGTATTCTTTAGATTTTACCAACTTTGCCGGTCAGTAATAATCTAAATTTACTTGAGGTATTTTCTTTGGTCAACTCCCTTTACAATTTAAATTATACAGGAAGCTCCTAAATTTCATTTTCTAAAGCATCTACTGATAATTCCAATTCACTTTGTTCTTTGCTTTACTGTAAGTGGAGCAGGTGTAATTGTCCTGTGCATTGGTGTACTTTCCTGTAGGATTACCGTTTTTGTCCTTCTTTTCATAACCGCCGATGCTTGGTGTCACCGCTTTGCTCATCATCACGGGATAATCTCTCGTAGAGTGCTGTGATTTTGTTTAGTTCCGGTTGTTTGGTTTTCATAAGATTCTCCTTTTAAAACAAACAACCAGCTTATCTGTGGTTTTATTCTACCACGAATAAGCTGGTTTGTGTAAAAATAATTATTGTCTCACTAATAGGCGAAATCTGACAGAAAATCGGAACTGTTTTATAAGTATCACAAAATTTTAATTCCATAAATTTATGGGAATTATGAGAGAGATATGGATGCCTTTGTTACAAAAATATCAAATTTCCTGTCTGTTGTCATTTTGGCAAATTGGAATTTAAGGTTCTCTTTTATTTTCAAAATAAGCTTCAATCTTTTTATCTACAACAATTCCTACAGGTATCAAAACCAATAAAATAATTACCATTATTATCAATGTAAAAACCATCGCCCCATCAAAACATTTATCAGCAATAAGTTATTTTTCTTCTATAGATTCTGTTACATTAGTTCTATATTTCTCTTCACATGCTTTTAAGTAATCAAAGCATAATCCACCATCACATCTATAGAAAATGGATCTTTACAAATTGTATTATCACTATTGAGAATAAATACAGGTATGATATCTTTATCGTTGCTGTTTATATAACTAATTTTAAAACTGTATCCTGTTCTTCCAAGTGAAATGCCATCTCTTTTCATTGAAATACCTTGAATATTCGCCACTATATATTCGATATCTTCTGAATCGGTGATAGTAAAACCAGTTCCTGTATTTCCATCGAACACATTTATATGGTCTACCTCAGAAGGATTTACATTCTTACCGAATTTCTTTGGCATGAAATAGTAACCTACTGTTCCTACCAATAACACAGCAATTAAAATAACCAGAATACGCAGTTCCTTTTTCATACACTCTTTACCTTCACAAATCCCGATTTAATAGTCTCTTGAACAAGGCTACCATATGGGTTATTCTACCACATATTCATCCTTAATTCATCTAAAATTTTCACGATTGATTTACCATATATCTAAACTATCTTCCTAATCCACCCAAGCCGGCATCTCGTTATCCAAGACCAACCGGCATACTCCATAGGGTTGTCAATGGCAAGAGCGTTCAATGCACATTTTGAATTTGGTGAAACACATAAAAAGCTGCTCATCAAATATCCCCCGGATAATAATGTGGAGGATACAACTAGTACACCGAGTAATATTTTCCAGCTAAATACATTGATAAAATCGTACAAAATGAGTATAATAATAGTACGAAGAAAGGAAGTGGTGATATGTCAATTACAGCAACTGAATTGAAAAATAATCTTGGAAAATATTTATTATTATCTGCAAAAGAAGATGTTTTTATCACAAAGAATGGAAAAATAGTGGCAAAACTGACAAATCCACATCAGGATAGAGTAGAAGTAGCAAAATCCCTGTTTGGAATCTTACCAAAGGATGCAGACCTGAATGAAGCAAAAGAAGAAAGGATTGGTGCAAAATAGATGAGGATTCTTGCAGATACAAATGTGATAATAGATGCCCTGACTTCAAGAGAGCCATGGAATAAAAGTGCAGAAGAAATATTTCTTATGGCAGCAAATCATACAATCGAAATGTACATTACTGCAAGTTCAGCAACAGACATCTATTATCTTATAAGGAAACATTTGCATAACATAGAAGCAGCAAAGATGATAATGGGAAAGCTTTATTCATTGACTGGAATATTAGAGGTTACAGCGGATGACTGCATGGATGCACTTGCATCTACAATCAGTGACTATGAGGATGCAGTTGTTGAAAAGGTGGCATCCAGAAAAGATATGGATTATATTGTCACAAGAAATATAAAAGATTATCAGGCAGGTGGAACAAAGATAATTCTGCCAGATGATTTTGTGAAACTTGTTGAAGAGGAATAATTTTTACCACCAAATCGTCAAATACCGATTTTGTTAAACTCTTTCTATGCTCCATCCTCTGCCTTATTGCAGTCGATTCGTAAAAGCATATTATCATTAGAACGTGAAACACATTACAGCCTCCTGCCGCATTTTGGGCAGAATTCAAAGTCCTCTGTAGTTGTATATCCACAATTGCTGCATCTTTTTATTGTGTTTCCACTTCCATTTTCAAAGCCATAACCATACTGCGGGTTTACACGCTGCAAATGCTGTGGCAATATCTCCACGTCCTCGCCTCTTGCTATCCTGCGTCCTATTTCCGGATCAAGCTCGTAAAGCGCATTACAGCATGTGGTCTGCACATAGTAGTGCCTGTTCCATTTAAAACACGGAATGAAGAACAGTGACAGCACCATGTATGTCATATACACCTGATACCTGCCATACCTGCCACATTCATCGCAGGTAATGACCTGATTGAAGTCAAAGTCCTTCCTGCCGTCCGTTATTCCCATCATAAAAAACATATATGATGCCTCCGTTTATCTGTGCCATAGTCCCCAGAAGTCTCCAAGCGATTCTCTCGTATGAAATCCTCGCTCATCCTCAACCACCGGTATTGATTTGGCATCCATTTTCTCTATATTTACATAAGTACCCTGACCCACCATTGCAAATACCCTGTCTATCTGCTCCTCTGTGCCCTGTATTTCCATAAATACCGAGCCGTCAGGGTCATTTCTCACCCAGCCTGTTGCACCAACGCTTTCTGCCGCGTGTTCTGTTCTGTAGCGGAAACCTACTCCCTGCACCGAGCCGTACACTCTTATCTGCTTTCTGATGATTTTGCTGTCGTAATCACTCATATGCACTCACTTCCATGACACAAATTATTTTCAGTCTACAATAGCCCTGCAAACAGCCGCATAATTGACTGCCCCAGCCTTCGTCTTGCACTTCTTCCGGTCCTGTACTTCTCCGTCACCTCCGCTGACTCTGTGAAAAGCCTGATAAAATCATCCCTGATTTCATGCACCACTTCACAATCCGCCATAAAACAGCCATTTTCAAAGTGATGATAAAGGCTTCTGTAGTCAAGATTTATGGTACCGCAGGTTGCCATTATATCGTCTGCCACACTCATCTTTGCATGGCAAAAGCCCGGTGTCCACTCAAAAATCCTCACACCATGCTTCACAAGCTGGTTGTAGAATGAGCGTGTCACGCTGTATATTGGTTTCTTATCAGGTATGCCCGGCGTGATGATGCGCACGTCAACTCCACGCTTGGCGGCAAGTGTCAGCGCATGGCTCATCTCATCGGTAATGATAAGGTAAGGCGTGATAAACCAGCAATAACGCTGTGCCTTGTTTGCCATACTGATATAGACATCCTCCCCCACCTGCTCGTTATCGAGAGGACTGTCTGCATATGGCTGGATAAATCCACTCTGTTTTGCCTCATAATCATAGTGCAGCAGATATTGCGATACATCCACCTCGCGTGGCACCTTGCGCTCTGATGCATTCCACATCTCGAGAAATGCGATGGTAAACGACTTGACAGCATCTCCCTCGAGCCTGATTCCCGTATCCTTCCAGATTCCGTATGGGTGTGTCACGTTGAAGTACTCATTTGCCAGATTATAGCCGCCGGTATATGCGATTTTTCCATCAATTATCGTGATTTTTCTATGGTCACGATTGTTTAAAAACATGTTAAAGACAGGTGCAACCGGGTTGAACACCCTGCATTTGATGCCAAGCTTCTCCATCTTTTCCGAGAAATCCCTGTCTATGAAAAAGATTGAGCCCATATCATCATAAAACACCCTGACCTCGACTCCTGCCTGCACGCGCTCCGTGAGCACCTTTTGGATACGGTGCCACGATTCCTTGTCCTCTATGGCGTGATACTCCATGAAAATAAATTTCCTGGCCTTTGATAAATCGCTAAGCTGTGCTTCGAGTCCCTTTGACGCCTGATCATAATATGTCACATCCGTGTTCTGATATACCGGATATAGTGCATTTTTTGCCAGGTATGTTGAAATTCCCGCTGCTTGTGGCACCTTTTCATACATATCGGATAGTATGTCTGCGTTTTCAGGCAGACATGGAAGAAGCATGGAATCCACCTCTTCAAACCGTGCACGCATCTTATGCGGTGCGCCGTTTAGTCCGACTAACAGGTAAAGTGACACTCCCATTATCGGAAATGCCAGTATCAGTATAATCCATGGTGTAGTCATGGATGCGGTCTGCTCACGATTGTACAGTCCGAGCACAAGTATGATTGCCAGGACGCTTGTGGTCGTATTTATCGCTGCCGCATATTCATTTAGCCTTGTAAGCATATAGACCATGAAAACTGCCTGCAATAATATCGCAAGCGCTGAAAAAAACATTCTCTTTAAACCATTCTGTGTTTTTTTAGTTCCCTCGTAGGTTTTTTCCTTCATCGATTATGCCTCCATTATCTTACTGTCTGTAATGCAAAACCTCTCCATACATTTTTAGCCACTTTCTTATTTAAGAAGCCATTCAATTTCCTCTTTATAAGGAGGAATAGTCTTCTTCGCAGAGCCCTCCTCACAAAGCCATGGTGTTTCCAGAATCTTTGGTACATTTGCAAAGGTCTCATCATGCACCAGGCGGTGCAGTGTATCATAGCCGATGGTTCCCTTGCCTATATTTGCATGCCTGTCCTTGTGTGCTCCGAGAGGATTTAAGCTGTCATTCACATGAAATACCGCTATCTGCTCAAGCCCTATCACCCTGTCAAACTCTGCAAAAACCTCATCATAATGGTTCACAATGTCGTATCCTGCATCATTTACATGGCACGTATCAAAGCAGACACGCAGCCTTTCTTTCCTGTCCACTCCATCATAGATTGCCTTAAGCTCCTCAAAGGAACGGCCTATTTCACTGCCCTTTCCTGCCATCGTCTCAAGTGCGATAAACACATCGTCATCATTCTGATTGAGCACTGTGTTAAGTCCCTTTACAATCTGTGCGATTCCAGCCTGCTCACCGGCATTTACATGACTTCCCGGATGAAGCACCAGTATGCGGCTCTTCATTGCCGCGGTCCTTACTATCTCCTTTTCCAGAAACTCCACTGCCAGCTCGTATGTCTCAGGCTTTACGGTGTTTGCCAGATTTATGATGTATGGCGCGTGGACCACTATCTCATTTATCCCATGCTCATGTGCATATTCCCAGCCTGCGTCTATGTTGAGCTCAAAGATTTCCTTTCTTCTCGTGTTCTGTGGTGCCCCGGTGTAGAGCATAAACACATTCGCGCCATATGACGCTGCTTCCCTGGCTGATGCCAGAAACATATCTTTTCCTGCCATGCCTACGTGACAGCCTAATTTTATATCACTCATATTTTTCCTCTGTTTCATTGAATCTATATATCTATTATTTCTACTATAACACTACATCCCTGATAACTCTATCTAAATATTCTAAATTTTTACTAAACATAGCAAAATCCATTGACATAGTATTAAAAACTACATATACTATTCTTTGCAACCACATATATTAATGGAATATAATTGCAATGTATGTGATGCATAACTACAGTTAACCAATTATTATGATTAAAAGGGCAAAATACCTTTTGACCATCATATCATTATTATAGAAATACGAGGGTAAATATGTTTGAAATAATTGTTGACTCTGCGGCAAACATTCCTGCAGAGCTATGTAAAAAATATAAAATCAAGGTGCTATCATTTGTAAACCTTGTCAACGGAAAGGAAATGACCTGCTTTGAGCCTGACCTCACACCGGAACAGGAGCGGGCAAAGGGTAAGGAATACTATGACGCTATAAGAGAAGGTGCCGAGATAAAGACCGGACTTATCAGCAGCGGAATCTTTGAGGATACCTTCAGGGAAATCATTGAGGCAGACAAGGATATCCTGTATTTTTCCCTCAGTAAAAACATAAGCGGCAACTACAACTCAGCCCGTGTCGCAGCCGATGCTGTCCTTGATGATTGCAGTAACGGCAGAAAAATACGCCTGGTGGATTCATTAAATGCTTCCCTCGGACAGGGACTTCTCGCAATATACGCCAGTGAAATGCGTGAGAAGGGCATGAACTTTGATGAGGTGGCTGACACGATAGAGACCTATCCTGCCAGATTAAACGGTGTGTTTACCGTGGGCAATTTAAAGTATATTGCAAGAACCGGCAGATTAAGCGGAACCACCGCTTTGGTTGGCAACATGCTAAGTATCAAGCCTATCCTAAGGGGCAGCAAGGACGGATATATTGTACAGTTCAGAAAATGTCGCGGCCGAAAAGCTGTATTAAATGAGCTTGTCAATCTGTTATGCGACAACATTACAGACCCTGAAAATCAGATTATCGGAGTGGCACATGCTGACGCATATGAAGATTCGCTCTATGTGATTGAACAGATTAAAAAGCGCATAAAGGTGCGCGATGTGATAAATACCACCTATGATTTCTGCACCGGAAGCCATGTTGGTCCGGAAGCTTTAGCAGTATTTTTCATGGGAAAGGACAGAGAATTGGGAGCCTGATATCAGGCTCCCATTATATTTTACTTCTTAAGCTGCAGCTTTCTTGCTTTCTGATTTCTCACAGAGCTTCTTCACACCCTGAATTGCGACAAGCACACCAAGGATGAGCAGTAATACTGCGAATATAAGCTGTAATGAATTTCCAAGGTCAAGTCCTACAGAGAATAACGCCTTTGTAAGCTTGTAGATTGTCATGCCAAGTGCAGTAAATGTAACTGCCATCATGAATACCATTGGAATCCAGAGCATGCAGCCCTGACGCTTTGTCTTCTTTAAGAATACTGCACAGGCAACAAGTGCAAGTACTGATAAGAGCTGGTTAGCTGAACCAAACAGTGGCCATATCTCTGCATAGCCTACCTTTGTAAGCATGAATGCAAGTATCAGTGTGATGATTGTTGCAAAGTATTTGTTTGTCATCAGCTTGACAAATGGACTCATATTGTCATCATCTGTGTCTGAATCAAGCCAAAACTCCTGGAATGACAGACGTCCGACTCTGGCTACTGAATCAAGTGATGTCAGAGCGAAGGCTGATACAGCAAGGTTAATCAGTGTGAACACAAGTGAGTGTGGTAAACCGATTACTGACAGGAAGTTTGCGATAGCTCCTGCGAAAATCTGTGGCTGTGTTGTAAGTCCCTGAGCTGCTGCCTCTCCCTTACCGAATGATGCTACTGCAATAAGTGCCAGGATTGCAAGCATACTCTCCATAAGCATGGCACCGAATGAAACAGGAAGCATGTTCTTCTCATTCTTAATCTGCTTAGAAGCAGTACCTGATGATACAAGTGAATGGAAACCTGAAACTGCACCACAGGCGATTGTTACGAATAAGATTGGGAACAGATACTGTGGGTTTCCGTTTGCATCAGGGATTGCAAATGCTGTGAAAGCCTCAAGGTTACAAGCAGGATTTGCAACAAATACACCGATTACCGCACCTACGATCATGAAGATTAACAGGTAGCTGTTAAGGTAATCACGTGGCTGAAGCAGTGCCCATACAGGTGTAACACTGGCTATAAGTATATATGCAAATATAATTATGTGCCATACGCTAAGGTTTAAATACATTGGGAAATTGAGTCCCAGTGCTATAGCTACTATAAGTAATGCGATTGCAACAAGTGTGTTAATCCATTTGTTGAACTTAGAGTATTTAAGGAAGAAACCAAGGGCAACTGCTTCTATGATGAAAAGCATTGATGTAGTTGCAACTGCTCCGTTGGCTACAACCTTTGTAACCTCGCCTGCTTTATCAGCAGCAAAGCCATTGAAGGTTCCGGCTACGACATCTGCGAAGGCTGCAACAACAAGTATACAGAACAGCCAGCAGAATAACAGGAATAATTTCTTTCCTAATTTACCGATATACTCCTCGATGATGTAACCGATTGTACGACCCTTGTTCTTAACTGAAGCGTACATAGATGCAAAATCCTGAACAGCTCCAAAGAATACACCACCAATTAATATCCAAAGCAGAACCGGAAGCCATCCGAAAATAGCTGCCTGAATTGGTCCGTTGATTGGACCTGCACCTGCGATAGATGCAAACTGATGTCCGAATACTACATTGGTATCGGCCGGTACATAGTCCACTCCGTCCTCCATCTCGTAGGCAGGAGTCTTGGCATTTGGATCAATGCCCCATTTGTTTTGCAGATAACGGCCATATAATAAGTATGCTCCACCGAGCACAACAATGGCTATTACCATCATTAAGATTCCACTCATATTATTACCTCTTTCTTTTGTTTATCTTAATTTTATTTGTATATTATGTTTACTCTTTTTTTAACAAATTTCAATAAATATTTTATACATAATTTATTTTTAATTTCTATGATTTTTGTTTAATTTACCAATCGGTTATAATAGGTATTCATTCTCTTTATGCTGTCTTTGTCTCAGCGGCTTCTTCTGCCTTTTTAGCAGCCATTTTGTCCTTTAATGCAAAGGCTCCGGCAAGCAGTGTGCCTGAGATTGAATGCCATGTACATGACACTGCACAGATGATGGCTGATTCAGGTGTTGAAGCAAACTGTGCTGTAGTGGTGGCAAGGTTTGTGGCAAGACCTGCATTCTGCATACCAACCTCGATAGAGATGGTTCTCTTCTTGGCTGTGTCCATGCCTACCAGCTTTCCTGCACCGTATCCGAGCAGATATCCAAGTCCGTTATGTAACAGAACTGCCGCAAAAATCACTACTCCTGATGTAAAGAACTTTGAGCCCTGTGATGATACAACACCACCTACAACGAATGCCAGACCAAGCACCGCAATACCCGGCATGACCTTCTGAGCCTCGGCAAATGCCTTTTTCTTTCCAAGCAGGTAGTTGAGTAAAAATCCAACCGCTACAGGAAAGATTACAGTCTCAATGATTGACACAAACATCGGAAGCGCCTTGATTGAGACATGTGTTCCGCTTGCAAGCAATGATACCAGAAGCGGTGTCATAAATGGTGAGAGCAATGTGGAAACTGTTGTCATTCCAACTGAGAATGCCACATCACCACCGCAGAGGTATGACATAATGTTTGAAGAAACACCACCAGGACAGCAGCCTACGAGGATAAGTCCAAGTGCGATTCCGTCAGGCAGATTCAATGCCTTTGAGATACCAAATGCGAGAAACGGCATGATAAGATACTGTGCGATTGCACCTACACATATATCAAATGGTCTCTGTGCAAGTATCTTGAAATCCTGTGTCGTAAGTGTAAGTCCCATACTAAACATGATGATTCCGATAATGATTGACTGACATGTGAACTTGTTGGATACCGGATCCACAAACAGCATCTGATTTACCCAGGCCATCAGATTCGGAACCAGAAATGTGACTACGGCGATTGCTATGACAACTATCGATGTGTAGTCTGATAAAAATTTACTTACTTTTTGTAATGCTTTCATTGTAAGCCTCCTTAACATTTTTCTGCTCACTAAAACTCTTTTATGGAATTAAAAAATCCCTTTCCAGATTGACATAATCTGAAAAGGGACGAAATAATCCGCGTTACCACCCTGATTCCACAGTGTATTACTGTGACACTCTGCATACCAGCATATGCTTTCCATATAACGGTGGACACCGGCGAGGTTTACAGACACACTTAATGCTTTCAGCCTGCTTCTTAGAGAGGATATTCCAATCTGATCATTGCCTGTTCGCACCGCCCACAGGCTCTCTGAAAATAAATACAAATCGGACCTTGTTCTCATCAACGAATTTTGGTGAACATATTTATTTAAATCTTGCTTTGTATTATAGTCCTCTGACACTATATGTCAAGAGAATGATACAAATTTGTACTATAATATTTATTTATAGTTTTTATTCATGCGCTTTATTCTTATTATTTATTCGTAATCTTTGTTGTTATACTCATCATTCCATGACTGTCCTGATGAAGCTGAACGATTTCTACCACTCAGAATCTGCGTTTCATCATAATCATTCTGACCATACTGCGGGTTTCCGGCTCCGTTTGTTCCCGGTGTACCATACATATTCTGGCCGTACTGCTGATTTCCGGCTCCGTTTGTTCCCGATGCTCCGTACATGTTCTGGCCGTACTGCTGATTTGCTCCGTTTCCGTACATGTTCTGACCATACTGCTGACCGTATCCGTTTGAACCGTATGGATTATAGTAGTTATTATTACTATTGTATCCATCTCCCACATAAACAATGTTTTTGTTGAAGGCAATAATACAGATAAAAATCACATTGAGGAATATAAGTCCGCAGGCAAATCCTGCTCCCTTGCCAAACGCATGTGACAAACCAATACAACACATTATATTTAAAACCACCATAACTATAAGTGCGGAAAAAAATATAACCACCGAGAATATCATCATTGCCATATGAGTACTAAGACTGCTGCTATAACCATACATTGAATCATAATATGATCTGGAATAAGCACGCGCAAACATAAAAATGCCCGAAACAACCAGCTCATAGCATAACAGAATAAATGAAGCTATCGTAACAATGAAGGCGGCAAGATATCCCCAAAACAGCTTTTTCTTTCCTGCTACCTTGAATCGTATATATGAGCTGTAAAATGGTATAATCGCTGCCCATCCCGGCTCCCCTGCTTTATTATACAAAATCCACGATGCCACAATCGTAAGTACAAATACGGCCAGATTTATTACTTCCCTGACTCCATCCGTATCGCTAAAAAGCGAATAATAAAAACTCATTTGCATTCTCCTTTTCATAACCTATATCTATATGTTATGAAAAGTATACATTACCTTTAATCAAAGAGCAATATAATTATTGCCAAAATTCCTTTTTCTCACACCTTGCTCTTTTTAAGCATAACATAAATAAAATCTGATTTTACGGAGATATGAAATTTTATGTGTGGTATTGCCGGATTCTGTAATTTTAAAGAAGACTTTGAAAAGAACACCGATTACTGGAACTTTCGTCTTGAGAAGATGCGTGCTGTGCTCGCCCACCGCGGCAACGATGCCAGAGGACGCTACCTTAAAAAGCATATTGGTCTGTCGCACAGCCGTCTGGCCATCCGTGATATCCTGTGCGGCGACCAGCCCATGACGCGTACCCACAATGGCTATGATTACACTATCTGCTATAACGGAGAAATTTACAACACTGATGAGCTGATTCCCGAGCTGTCCGAAAACGGCTTTGTATGCTCCACAACCTCAGACACAGAGGTTATTCTATACGCCTACATCCATTGGGGCGCCGATTTTGTCAATCGCTTAAACGGTATTTTTGCATTTGCCATATGGGATGCGGCTAAAAGCCGGCTGCTATTATACCGCGACCGCGTAGGTGTCAAACCGCTTTTTTATGCCATCCGAGGGGATTCTCTGGTGTTTGGCTCCGAGCCAAAGGCCTGCTTTGCTCACCCTGCAGTAAAGCCTGAGCTTGATAAGCAGGGCTTGCAGGAGCTTCTTGCTATCGGGCCTGCGCACACGAGCGGGCTTTCCCTGTTTAAGGATTTGTTTGAGGTTTTGCCGGGACATTTCATGATTTACTCCCGGGATGGGCTGCATGATGAAACCTACTGGGAGCTTACAAGTCGGGAACACACCGAGAGCTATCGGGATACCGTTGCTCACACACGTTTTCTGGTGGAGGATGCTATAAAAAGGCAGATGGTTTCCGATGTGCCGGTATGTACTTTTCTGTCAGGCGGCATCGATTCAAGCATCGTGACCGCCATCGCCGCAAACTATATGAACACACGCGGTAAAACGCTCAACACTTTTTCCTTCGACTTTAAGGACAATGACAGGTATTTTAAGGCAAACGCCTTCCAGCCGGAGAGGGATCTGCCCTATATCAATCGTATGCTTGAAGAGTATGAGACAGCCCACTCCTATCTCGAGTGTGATGAGAACTCTCTCTTCAAGGCGCTCTTTGCCGCAGTCGATGCAAAGGATATGCCCGGCATGACCGATGTGGACTCGTCACTTTTATATTTCTGCAGCCTCGTCAGCCGAAAAAACAAGGTAGCTCTTACCGGTGAGTGTGCTGATGAAATCTTTGGCGGATATCCGTGGTTTTACCGCAAAGAGCTGCTGGAAAGATATGGCTTCCCATGGTCATCGGATGTCGCTCCACGCCTTACTCTTTTGCGCGATGATGTGGGTTTGGAGCTTGATTTATCCGGTTATCAAGCTTTTCGATATGAGGAGTCCAGGTCAAAAGCACCTCTCCTTTACGGCGAGGCCGGTGAGGACGAAAGCCGCCGCATAATCGGATATCTCAATATCAAATGGTTCATGCAGACGCTTCTTGACCGCATGGATCGCACCAGCATGTACTCCGAGCTTGAGGCCCGCGTACCTTTTGCCGACCATCGTATCATTGAGTATGTCTTTAATGTGCCTTGGCATATGAAATATCAAAACGGTGTGGAAAAGACTCTGCTTCGCGATGCTTTTTCAGATGTCCTGCCACCTGAGCTTTTGCACAGAAAAAAGAGCCCATATCCAAAGACTTATCATCCCGGCTATGAAGCTCTTCTTATAAAGGGAATGGAGGAGATATTAGACTCCCCTAACGCCCCTGTGCGCACTCTCATTGACACTGACAAAACGCGCGAATTTTTAAAGGCACCGGCAGAATACGGCAGTCCGTGGTTTGGCCAGCTCATGGCAGGTCCGCAGCTTATCGCATATTTCATCCAGATTAATTACTGGATGGAGAAGTATCAGCTGTCTGCCTAATGCTCATCCATGATTAATTGACCTTGCGCTCTATATCAATGATGTTATTCTCTATGATATTGTTTTCTGTAATGTTGTTATCTATGCTCTCTGCCGAAGAGGTGCTTTCACTCTCCTGCTCCTTCGGTGTAAATCTTCTCACCTTATCCATGAGCTGAGTCTTCTTCAGCTCATGCTTAAGCTCAACACGCTCACTCTTCTGCTGTCGCTTTTTCTCCTTAAGCTCGTACTTGGCCTGCTTCTTTGCGAGCTTATTCTGCCTCTTCTGCTCCTTTATGGCAGCCTTTACTTCTCTCTTTGCCTGCTTTGCCGCAAGCTTTGCTTCTTTTGCTTCGGTCTTTATGCGGCTCTTTTTATTTTTCTTTACGCTCTTTTTGGCAACCTTATGTAGTTCCTTAAGATCTGATTTTGCAGCCTTTATATTTTTTCTGTCCTTGCGGTATGGATTGTGCGCAAAGTATCCAACAGTGCCTATCATCATAAGAAGCAGCGCCAGTGCCTCTCCAGCCATCGTGACATACTCCAGATACTGCGAATACAGCTTGTAGCCTGCCATCTCCTCCGCTATCAGGATAAGCGGGATGAAAAACAGTATATTCTTTCGCTTTTGGGACAATAACGCTCCCTCCGCACCTACACACATGAGTACATACAGGCACAGCTGCGAAGTCGGTCCATAGGCATATGCCACAATCGCAGCCATTATTACAGATATGCAAAACACTATGAATGCTTCTCCGCGGAACAGGGCATTCTTGTACTCTTTTATTCCCTCCAGCTTGTCTACCGATATGCCATGCAGTGAATATACCTGGTCTGTGATATCCTCCATGCAGTCCTCATGGTATCGCTTCAGCTCCCTGTTGCTGTTTATATCGGCATCTATGGAGCGTCTGCGCTCTGTAAGCAGCTTCTGCTCCTCCATGATCTTCTCCCAGGCCTCATCCTCTGCCTCACGCTGAAGCTTCACCTGCTCGTGAACCCACTCAGCCCGCTGGATGCGCTCGCTCTCCTGCGGTATAACCATCTGCTGCGCATCTACTGTCTGCTGCGGTGTTTGAGTCTCCTGCGTCATGCTGTTATTTTCCTTTTCTTTATTTATCATTCCGGTTTTCTGCCTCTTTCTTCTAGACATTTTCTTCCTCTTGCAATTGTTATTTACTGCTATATATCTTCTATTAAAGCATATTTCAGCGGAATTTTCCATAGAATATGCGCATGATATCCGCAATTTTTACAAACTGCAAAAATCCCGGAAATCCGCTTACCTGCAGATTCCGGGATTTTATAATTACATATGATGTGCCACATCTATTCTGATAAGTGCCTTCCTGAGTGCAAACTCTGCTCTCTTCACATCAATCTCTGCTGTGTGATTTGAAAGGCGCTGCTCTGCCCGCTCCTTTGCGGCCTGTGCGCGGTCTATGTCTATCTCATCAGGCCACTCTGCAAGCTCTGCGAGAAATGTGACCTTGTCTCCAAGTATTTCCGCAAAGCCTGAATGGATTGCGGCTATTTTCTCCTCATCGCCATTATGGATAGTCACGATTCCCGGTGCAAGCACTGTCGTGAGCGGTATATGGTTTTTGTATACACCAATCTCTCCGTTTTGGGTATTGAACTCGAGGAAGTCTGTCTCTCCCTTGTAGAACACCCTGTCCGGTGTGATTATTTCTATGTCAAAAATGTTATCTGCCATGAAATCACCTCACATTACTGCATCTTGGCACGGACTTCATCTATGCTTCCAACGTTTAAGAAATAGCTCTCCGGTACATCATCATGCTTTCCTTCGAGTATCTCCTTAAAGCCTCTGATGGTCTCGGCGATAGGCACATATTTGCCCTCGAGTCCTGTAAACTGTCCTGCCACGAAGAACGGCTGTGACAGGAAACGCTGCACCTTACGTGCGCGGCTTACTACAAGCTTATCCTCCTCTGAGAGCTCATCCATACCGAGGATTGCGATGATATCCTGCAGCTCCTTGTACTTCTGGAGTATCTCCTGGACAGCGTGTGCCACCTCAAAATGCTCCTGTCCCACGATACGCGGATCAAGGATACGCGATGTGGATGCCAGCGGGTCTACAGCCGGATAAATACCAAGCTCTGCGATAGAACGCTCAAGTACTGTCGTGGCATCGAGATGTGCGAAGGTAGTCGCCGGTGCCGGGTCTGTAAGGTCATCTGCAGGCACATATACGGCCTGAACAGATGTGATTGAACCGTTCTTTGTTGATGTGATACGCTCCTGAAGAGCTCCCATCTCTGTCTGCAGTGTCGGCTGGTAACCAACGGCTGAAGGCATACGTCCTAAAAGCGCTGATACCTCTGAACCTGCCTGGGTGAAACGGAAGATATTGTCCACAAAGAGAAGCACATCCTTGCCGCCTCTGTCACGGAAATACTCTGCCATTGTAAGTCCTGCCAGGGCAACTCTCATACGTGCTCCAGGCGGCTCGTTCATCTGTCCGAACACCATGGTGGTCTTGTCGATAACACCTGACTCCTTCATCTCGTAGTACAGGTCATTTCCCTCTCGTGTACGCTCTCCTACACCGGTAAATACTGAGTATCCACCATGCTGTGTAGCGATGTTGTGGATAAGCTCCTGGATGAGCACCGTCTTTCCTACTCCGGCACCTCCGAAGAGTCCGATTTTTCCACCCTTCTGGTATGGGCAGAGCAAATCTACAACCTTTATTCCTGTCTCAAGCATCTCCTGCGATGTAGCCTGCTCCTCAAAGCTAGGCGCAGGTCTGTGGATTGCCCATTTCTCCTCTGTCTGTGGAGGCTCAACCTCGTCGATAGGCTCTCCGAGCACATTGAACATTCTTCCAAGTGTATTCTCCCCCACCGGCACAGAAATAGGTGCTCCTGTTGAGATAGCGTCCATGCCGCGGACGAGACCATCAGTAGGTCCCATGGCGATACATCTGACTGTATCGTCGCCCAGATGCTGTGCAACCTCGACGACCAGCTTTCCGCCGTTTTTCAGCGGCACCTCGACTGCATCGTTTATCTCAGGCAGATTACCCTCTGAAAACTTGATATCCAGAACGGCACTGATAACCTGTATGATTTTACCTACATTTTTATCTGCCATTTATAGTTTCTCCTTCTTTTTTAATTCATATGATACACTCGCCTTTTTGGCCATTCACAGACATACATACCTGCCTTCCCATGACCGGATATGCATGTATCACTCTATCGCATTAGCTCCTGCAATTATCTCAGTAAGCTCCTGCGTGATTGAGCCCTGACGCGCTCTGTTATATTTCAATGTCAGATCACTGATCATATCCTCTGCATTGCTCGTAGCAGAATCCATCGCCTGCATTCTGGCTCCGTTTTCACTGGCAAATGACTCCACCAGTGCTCCGTAAAACAGGCTTGTCACATATTTTGGTATAATAAGCTCCAAAGCCTCCTGTGGATTCGGTTCAAAATTCATGAGAATATTGGAGTCCTCTTTCTCATCTGCCCCGCTCTCATCCAGCTCCACCGGCAATAGCTTTATGAGCTTCGCCTCCTGTGTAACTGTGTTTTTGAAATGGGTATATGCGAGGTAAATCTCCCCTACCTGACCGTCTGTAAATGCCTTTAACACTCTTTTGCAAAGTGCCGCAGCATCCTCATAGGTCGGGTCCTCCATCATCTCCGGTACACTCTCAACTATATGATAGCCCTTTGACGTAAGCAGCTCATCACCCTTTGCTCCCACAGCGTATATGTCGAGTTCTTCTTTTTTGAAGTCTCCGTGTGTGATGAGCTTTACTATATTGCTGTTGTATCCGCCTGCCAGTCCGCGGTTTGATGTCAAAACAACTACCGCCTTCCTTGGCGAATCACCGGCCTTTAAGTATGGGTGCTCCAGATTGCCGCTCTTTGCAAGCATCGAGCTGACTGTCCTGTACATATAGTTGAAATACGGATCTGTTGCCTCCGCATGTGCTCTCGCCTTTTGCAGCTTGACGGTAGAAACGAGCTTCATGGCCTTTGTGATCTGCTGAGTACTTGTAATACTGCTTTTTCTGCGCTTTATGTCTCGCATCGAAGCCATTTTACCACCTGCCTTCTACTAATATCCAACCGTCTAACGGAACTGCTTTTTGCATTCCTCGATTGCCTTTATAAGTGCCTGCTCCGTATCATCGTCCATCACCTTTTTCTCCCTGATTGCTTCAGGAATCTCAGGATATCTGGTATCAATGAAATCAAACAGCTCTGCCTCAAATCTTAAAATATCCTCGATTTTGATATCGATAAGATACTTCTTTGTCGCAGCGTATATTATGATAACCTGCTTCTCTACAGGCATCGGCTTGTACTGCGGCTGCTTTAAAATCTCCCTGATTCGTGCTCCCTGTGCGAGCTGCTCTGCTGTGCTTGCATCAAGCTCTGAGCCAAACTGTGAGAACGCTGCAAGCTCTCTGTACTGAGCCAGCTCTACTCGGATAGGTGCTGCAATCTTTTTCATTGCCTTTATCTGTGCCGAGCCTCCAACTCGTGAAACTGAAAGTCCTGCATTTATGGCAGGTCTGAAGCCCGCGTTGAACATCTCTGTCTCGAGATATATCTGACCGTCTGTGATTGAGATAACATTGGTCGGGATATATGCCGATACATCACCCGCCTGTGTCTCAATGATAGGAAGGGCTGTGAGTGAGCCTCCACCCAGCTTGTCTGACAGTCTCGCTGCTCTCTCCAGAAGCCTTGAATGGAGATAGAAAACATCTCCCGGATAAGCCTCTCGTCCGGGTGCTCTCTTTAAAAGGAGTGAAAGTGTACGGTATGCTGCTGCATGCTTACTCAGATCATCGTAAACTATGAGCACATCCTGTCCGTTTTCCATCCATTCCTCACCTATAGCGCAGCCTGAGTATGGTGCGATATACTGTAACGGTGCAAGCTCTGATGCTGTCGCAGCCACTACTGTCGTGTAGCTCATGGCTCCGAACTCCTCGAGCTCATTTACTATGGATGCAACCGTAGAAGCCTTCTGACCGATAGCTACATAGATACATTTCACACCCTGTCCCTTCTGGTTGATTATGGTATCTATCGCGATAGCCGTCTTTCCGGTCTGTCTGTCTCCGATAATAAGCTCTCTTTGTCCTCGTCCGATAGGAACCATTGAGTCAATAGCCTTTATACCGGTCTGAAGCGGTGTATCTACTGACTTTCTCGAGATAACTCCCGATGCTACTCTCTCTATCTGACGATATTTGTCCGACTGGATAGGTCCCTTTCCGTCGATTGGCTGTCCGAGCGCATTTACTACTCGGCCGAGCATCGCATCGCCTACCGGCACCTCTACCACTCGTCCTGTGGTCTTAACTGTATCTCCCTCGTTGATATTGCGCTGCTGTCCAAGTAAAACAGCACCGACATTGTCCTCCTCGAGGTTTAATACCATTCCATATACTTCCCCTGGAAATTCCAAAAGCTCTCCCTGCATCGCATTCTCAAGACCATGAATACGTGCGATTCCGTCTGACACCTGAATGACTGTTCCTACATCAGCGACTTCGAGCTGGGAAGCGTATCTTTTAATCTGCTCCTTTATTACTGAGCTGATTTCTTCCGGCTTTAGATTCATGGAGCGCATTCACCTACTTTCAATTGTATTTTTGTCAAATCGCGGGTGAGTCTTTCTAATCTGCTGCTGACAGATGAATCCACCACTCTGTCCCCGATTCTGATTTTCATACCGCCTATGAGCGCGGTATCCACCTCAAAATGCATCTCAAATTTTACGTATTTTGTCGTGTCAAGAAGTCGTTTCTCCACAGCAAGCTTCTGCTCCTTTGACAGCTCAAATGCAGATGTGACGTATGCTGTTCCGATATTTTGGTACTCCTTGACTCTGTCAAGAAAGTAGTCGAAAACTAAGGTAAGCTCTTTGTAGTGATTCTTTTCTATAATCATCCTCATAAGCCCTACCAGCTCCGCTGAAACTCTTCCCCCAAATATTTCTTCGATGATTCTGACCTTTTCTTCTTTATCAATCTGCGGATGATCCATCAGCTTTGAGAGGTCATCATTTGCAGCAATGATTTCCTTTACTGCTGTTACCTCGTCAGACAGGCTGGATAGCCTGTTGTCCTCAAGGGCAGCCTCAAACAATGCATCACCGTATACCTTAGATACTAGCTTAGCCATGTTGATTCTCCCATTTCCTTAAGTGTCTCTTCAACGAGTGTATCCTGAATGTCTGTGGTGATTGAGGCTGCGACAGCCTTTTGTGCCATAAGCGATGCTATCTGTATCATCTCCTGCTTCATATCATCCATGGCATGCTTCTTCTCAAGCTCTGCCTCTTCTCTGGCTCTCTTTATGATGCGTGAAGCCTCTTCCTTTGCATCATCCACAATCTTGTTCTGGTTTTTAAGCGCCTTCTGTCTCGCCTCTGTGAGAATAGCCTCGGCCTCTTTATCGATGTCCTTAAGCTTTCCCTCGTACTCTGCCTTTAGTGCTGCGGCACTTTCCTTGTCAGCAATAGCTGTGTTTATATCGCTTTCTATCCTGTCCTGCCTGTCCTTTAACAGCTTCCTTGCAGGGTTGAAAAGCAGATACGACATCAGCATGAAAAGGAAAAATACTGCAACTGCCAAAAGTACTGTATCAAAGAGCAACTGCGCATCCAGATTAAACAAAAATGTATATCCCTGTGCTAACAACTTTTACTCTCCTTTCCGTTGGCTGTATCGCCGCACGGTAATCCTCTGCGGCAAACCATAATATACTATCCGAGCGGATGAACGAAAAGTAAAAGTAATGCAACAACGAGACCATAAAGACCTGTTGTCTCTGCAACCGCCTGTCCTAAAAGCATGGTTGACATAATCTGTCCTCTTGCTCCCGGGTTACGTCCTACGGCTGCTGCACCATGTCCTGCTGCGATACCCTGTCCAACACCAGGTCCGATTCCGGCGATAACTGCCAAACCTGCACCGATTGCTGAGCATGCTCTGATTAAATCCTGTCCATTGATATCCATAATTGAATCCTCCTAAAAATACATCTTATAGTTTTACTCATCCGTCTCACATGCCTGTGTAACGTATGTCATTGTCAGCATACAGAATACATATGTCTGAATTGCTCCTGAGAACAAATCAAAGTATACATGCAGTACTGACGGCCACGCTATGGCTATAAACCTTAGCAGACCATATACCAGCGCCATGATAACAGTTCCTGACAACACATTGGCGAACAAACGCAATGATAATGAGATAGGAATTGCAATCTCACTGATAATGTTGATTGGCGCCCATATAGGCAGCCACGGCGGCAGTGGTGAACACATACCGGTCCAGATATCCTTTGCGCTTTGATGCTTAGCCTTATTGAATCTGATCATGAAAAATGTAATAAGTGCAAGCGCCAGTGTGGTTCCGTAGTCGGCTGTCGGTGGTCTTAAGCCAAACAAGCCTGAGATATTACTCATCAGTATAAATATAAAAATCGTACTGATGTAGTTTACAAACCTCGGAGCCCACTTACCCATGGTTCCCTCAACCATCTTGTCGAGCATCTCTACGATGAGCTCGATGATATTCTGAAAGCCGTCCGGTACTTTCTTTGCTTTTTTAAGCTTCCTGTTTGCCACTATAGCGAATATGACCATAATGGCCATCACTATGAGGATACAGGCATGCGATGTGGTAATCCAGACCTCCTGACCGAATACCTTTATCGAAAAAATACCATGGATCATAAAGTCGATATTGTCTGCGTTACTTTCCAGTAAAATCGCCTGATTCACATTATCACCTCCTCCTTATTAAGTTTACCTGCGGTTTTGCTACTCTGTCTCCATTTCGCCGGCGGAAGATGCATCACTTCTCCCGGAAAATCTGTCTGTCACCTTCATAAATAAAGGCTGTAAATATGCTGAAATCTTGAGCCCCAGCATACCGACAAAGGCCATTATCAGATTTCCAAAATCAAATAGTCCCAATATAAATAACAGGACCGCAACAACAATATACCTTAAAAGTGATTTTGCTACGATCCTGCGATTGGCATCCTTTTGTCCATATATGGCGGTTGCGTCATATATGACTGTAGCGATATTGACAGCCATACCAACAGCTATCGCTATCCCATACCATAAGCCGATAGAATATGAAATTTTGTCTGTGACAAACCATACCCCAATAAGCTGCACAACAATCCCGTAAAAAACTATCCCAAATACAAGTCCCGGCAATGCGTCATTTATTCTTTTTAACATCCTTCTCTACCCTGCTAATACTGTCTGATATCTCTGTTTCCGTAGTACTCTGCCTGCCCGGTGTCTGTCTGACGGCTCTGCCATCATCCTCTGGCTTCAGGAATTTTTGAACCATACGGTATATATTGTTTACCCCCGCAAACGCTCCAAGGAAAAACAATGGAACAGTTACCCAGTCCGCTCCGGTCTTTTTCCCAATCCACACACCGGCCAGTGTGCAGAGAAATATCGGCACAATCATGTTGATTCCAAACTGGAAAACCATGATAAGTGCGTTCATTACCTCTTTCTTATTATCTCTTTTCATATACAAATTATTATATCATTTTTATTGCTTTTGTCTATATTTTTATGTGTAAAATGCATAAAAAATATATGTGTTTTATGTCAAATCGCGTCAATTTAACATAACAATTGCAGTATAAGGCTGTAATCTGACAGCAATAACCATACAACCAATAAGTGTACATTACACCACAAGTGCTACAGCACAAGCGTCACCTCACGACCTGTGTGCTCATACCTGCGAATTGTAACACCTGCTGCCCTCAGCATCCTCTTTGAAGCTGTCACGCTGGCAGTGCCCTCGTACTTGTCACTGTCGTAGACTACCTCCCTGATGCCGGACTGTATAATTGCCTTAGCGCACTCATTACACGGAAACAGGGTGACATATATGGTCGCTCCCTCAAGGCTTCCGCCCCTGTAGTTTAAGATGGCATTGAGCTCGCTGTGTGTAGAATAAAAATACTTGTTGTCCTCTCCTTCTCTGGCCCAGGTGAACTCATCATCCGAGCAGCCCAGAGGAAATCCGTTGTAACCCATGGAGAGTATCTTGTGCTCCGGGTCCACTATGCATGCCCCCACCTGGGTATTCGGATCCTTCGAGCGCATGCCTGAAAGCATCGCTATGCCCATAAAATACTCATCCCATGAGATATAATCCTTTCTCTTTTCCGAAGCGCCCATATATACACCTCCATTCAATATGGTCTATCACACTGTCTGTTACTTTACTGTTTTATATCACTGTTTACACCTCAGAGCAACCTGCAGCTATTATCATCATTATTATTACTTGGTTCCGAAAATTCTGTCTCCTGCATCTCCGAGTCCCGGCACAATATATTTGTGCTCATTGAGATGATCATCGAGTGCGCCTATATATACATCCACATCAGGATGTGCCTCTGTGAGTCTCTTTACTCCCTCAGGAGCTGCAATTATGCACATAAAGTGGATGTTTTTCACACCGCGTTTTTTGAGCATATCAAGCGCTGCAACTGCTGAACCGCCTGTTGCGAGCATCGGGTCTACCACAAATACCTCTCTGTTGGCGCAGTCTGCCGGAAGCTTGCAATAGTACTCGATAGGCTCTGCTGTCTCCGGGTCACGATACATGCCAATGTGTCCAACCTTTGCGGCAGGGATGAGCTCAAGCATACCCTCCACCATACCAAGTCCGGCTCTTAAGATAGGAACAACTGCAAGCTTTTTGCCCTTTAATTCCTTTACAGTGGCCTTACAGATAGGAGTCTCAATCTCCACATCTGCAAGCTCCAGATCTCTTGTTGCCTCGTAGCACTCAAGCATCGCAACCTCGCTGACGAGTGTTCTGAAATCCTTTGAACCTGTGTCGGTTCTTCTCATAATTCCAATCTTGTGCTGAATCAGCGGATGATCCATAACTACTACCTTACCCATAATATTTGTTCTCCTTTGTCTTGTATTGTGTTGTCTTATATTTGTTTGTCATTTATGTATTTTGTATTCCGGTTACTGATTATTTTCACCATTTGCATTTAAGAGCTTTACCAGCTTCTTAAGCGTGGCTCTGAGGCTTTCATAGCACAGTCCGTAGCTTTGAAGCGTGCCGCCGTAAGGGTCAAGTATCTCAAGCTCATCGCCCACATACTGTGAAAGCACAAAGACCTGCTCCGGGTCGATATCGGCAAAGCTTTCTATGATGCGCTCGCGCTGTGATGACTCCATGGTAAATACCATAGTACTCTCCGTGATATCAGATTCCTCAAGCTGCGTTGACACCATGCCATCCGTGGAAATGCCATTGCTTATGAGCACTGCCTCTGCCTTCTGATTGACCGGCTCCGGAAATTGAACAACAAGTCCTCTCGCCTCAATCTCCATCGGCACCTTGAGTACAAAGTCGTTCATGATGCCCTTTGCCATCTGCTCCCTGCATGTGCCGGTCTGTGCGACAAAAATGATTTTGTCATACTTCACATGTGTGTCTATCACCTGATGGCCTGCCGCCTTTAGCATACGGTTCATGATGGCCTGTCCTATACGCGGTGTGGAGAAGCTCTCCGAGAAAATCACATCCACATCGAGCTCATCACAATCCCTTAATATACGGTAAAGCTCATGGGCTATCGAATCCTCATCGGCCCTGCTTCCCATCGACAGGACAACATCTGCATCATAAAACTGCTTTGTCTCCTCTGTTGCGATGACTGCTATCTTTTTGCCATCATCCCTGTGCGAAGCCACAAGCTCATTTATCTTTGCAATCACATGCTTTCTGGTACCGTCCACGATGACCATGTCAGCCTTTGGCGCATAGTGCTTGTACTTCATGCCGGGGGCCTTGGGCTTTCTAGTATCATCTGCCGCTATGATTCCCGGATCGATGATGACCTCCTTGCCTAATACCTTTGAAAGCATCTGAGGTGTGATGTATCCCGGGCGCAGCACCATAGGTGTATCCTCTGTCAGGTCAATAATGGTGGACTCTATTCCTATGCCAACCGGTCCTCCGTCTATAATCATGGCTATTTTGCCGCTTAAATCCTCAGCCACATGTGCAGCCTCTGTAGGGCTCGGTCTGCCGGATGTGTTGGCGCTTGGCGCCGCGATAAGGCAACCGCTTCTTCTTATAAGATCTAGCGCTATAGGATGATTCGGCATGCGCACAGCCACTGTGTCCATGCCGCCTGTTGTGGCATACGGCACTGCATCGCCCTTCTCCACTATCATGGTAAGAGGTCCCGGCCAGAAAGCATCCGAAAGCTTCCTTGCATCCTCCGGCACCGTCTTTGCGATGCGCTCCAAATCCGAAAAATCTGATATGTGTACGATAAGCGGATTGTCCGACGGACGCCCCTTTGCACTGTATATCTTCTTTGATGCCTCCGGATCTAAAGCATCACCGCCAAGCCCATACACTGTCTCTGTCGGAAACGCTACAAGCTCACCGGCTGCAATCAAATCACCTGCCTCCTGCATGAGCTTATGGTCTAAATTGTCCTGATCTATTTTTATAATTTTTGTTTCCATTTTATATCCTCACCGCACATACTACAGTAATATACCATGTGCAAACACCAGTTTTTCTAAATAATCATGTGTTTTTATTGTAACAATTCAGAGCCACCTCGAGAGCAGGAAAACCTGCTGCTTACATGTAAGCATGAGGTATCAGCTCTTTTGTCCTCAGAGGTTCTGAATAGTTTTCTATTTATTATACAATAGTAACAATAGCATTTCAAGTTTTACTCAATATTTGGTAATTTTTATATAAGATTGTGTAAAAGTAAGTACAATTTTATTTGGCATTGCATTATTCTGCGTTTTGTACTAAAATGCAGATAAGCCAATAACGGCGAATAATGATCATTATTTTATAAGGAGGATTTCATTATGGCATACGTAATTTCTGATTCATGCGTTAGCTGTGGTACATGTGCTGGTGAGTGCCCAGTAGGAGCTATCTCTGCTGGTGATTCACAGTACGTAATCGATGCAGATTCTTGTCTCGATTGTGGTACATGTGCTGGTGTTTGCCCAACTGGAGCAATCAGCCAGGGCTAATTTTTAGCATACTGTAAGAAAGAAAGACGACCTGTTATAGGTCGTCTTTTTTTGTGTTGTAATCGTCTTTGTATTGTAATCATTTTTATGCTGTAAGCGTTTTTTGCAGTAATTATTTTTATAGTGTAAGCGTTGTCTTGCATGCTCTACAGCCTCACCGGATTAAGCTCATGTGTATGCGTCTTGTCGCGTCCCTTCTTTCCCTTGGTGTCTGCAGCACTTATTTTTGTATCTGCAGGCATGTCCGCGTTCCTTTTCCTGGAAAAAAGCCCCTTTCTACGCAGATTTCCGCGTATGGCAGCGTCCAGCTTTTTATATCTCTCCTCCTGCGCGCTGTCCTGTTCGCGCATCAGATAGTTCATTTCCTTTAATATCCGCTCCTGCACCTCAGTGGATATCTGCTGACTCAGCTCCTCATTGTTCAGTGCTATGGCTCTCCCCACGATATTGCTCATCAGCTCGCGAAACTCATCCATACGCTCTTCTGCCGTGCGGCTTCTGTATGTATGATTGTATCCGTCCAGCTTATCGTGATATGCGGGATTATACCCATACACCTCCTGTTTTGCCGCCTGATTTGCAATATTTGGGTAATTTACAGGCTGTACAGATTTTTCCATGACCGCAGGATTCGGTGGATTTAATGGCTCACCTGGTGCATCCGAATGAAGCATATCGCGGATTGCACGAAGCTGATACCCCTTCTCCTTGAGCTCCTTTATCCTTAAAAACTGCTTTATATTATCTCTCGTATAGTATCTGTGACCAAGTTCATTTCTAGGCACATCAAGTCCCAGCTCATCCTCCCAGTAACGCAACACATGAGTCTCCACATCCACGGCGGCTGCCGCATCGGAAATCATGTAACGTACTTTCTCCAAATTGAAGTCCTCCTGTCTGAAATTATATTTTATTCGCTATACGCTTTTGGCACATCGAAAAGAACCAGCACTGCGAAAAAAGTTATATCGCTGTACTGGTTCAATTATAGCCTTGATAGAACTCTCATTCAATTGGTTTCGGTCGCAACTTTCGACATTTCGCGGTTTTTTGTTACTGTTCACACCTCAATGTAATCTGCTTCCGTTTATATATCCTTCACTACAGCAGTGATCAGTTCTGTAAACTGCTTTGCCACGCGGTCTGCGGTTTCCTGCACTTCCTTGTGGTTGAGCTTTTTGTCGGATAGTCCTGCTGCAAGGTTGGTGATACATGAGATTCCGCAAACCTCAAGCCCCATATGACGCGCTGCAAGTGCCTCACAGGCTGTGCTCATTCCGACGGCATCTCCTCCGAGTATTTTACACATCCTGACCTCGGCCGGGGTCTCATACTGCGGGCCTGTGAGCTGTACGTAGACTCCTTCTCTCAGCTTTATGCCCAGCTTATCTGCCTTTTCTTTTACGATTTCCCTCATTCTACGGCTGTATACCTCGCTCATATCCGGAAAACGCTCGCCCAGTTCATCAATATTGGCTCCGATCAGTGGACTTGGTATGGCTGTCGCGATATGGTCCGAAATCAGCATAAAGTCTCCCGGATTAAAATCAGTATTAAGACCGCCTGCCGCATTTGTGAGTATCAGCTTTTTTGCGCCCATCATTCCCATGAGGCGTGTCGGCAGCACAACGTCTGTTACCGAATACCCCTCATAATAATGTACTCTGCCCTGCATGATGACAACAGGCACACTATCCACATATCCAAATACAAACCTGCCCTTGTGTCCGGGAACTGTGGATGTTGGAAAGCCCTTGATATCCTTGTAATCTATGGTTGTCTCTATCTTAATCTGCTCTGCATAGTCTCCAAGTCCCGAGCCCAAAACTATGGCTGTCTCCGGTACAAAATCTGTTTTTTCACGCACACTTGCAAGGCATGTGGTGAGTTTTTCATATATACTGTTCATTTTTTTCTCCATATATTTTCTGTTTAAGTTTAAAAAATTCCTGAGATATTCCCCCTTAAAGTTCTTCAAGAATAGAATGTCCGATGGTACCCTCCGGCATTTTTACGCCGAAGTTGTCAGTAATTGTGGCTCCAATCACCGCAAAGGTGGCTTCCTCCTCAATTGCGCCACCGCCCTTCATGCTCTTTGAATACGCGATAAAAGGCACATATTCGCGTGTGTGGTCTGTTCCCTTGTAGGTAGGGTCGTTTCCGTGGTCTGCGGTCAGTATGAGCAGATCATCATCCCTTAGCTTTTCCATTAAAATGCCCAGGTTTTTATCAAATTTTTCTATTTCCTCTCCGTAGCCTGTCACATTTCTGCGATGACCCCACAGTGCATCGAAATCGACCAGATTCACAAAGCACAGCCCTTTAAAATCCTTCTCACATATATCAATGGTCTGCTCCATTCCATGAACCGAGCTTTTTGAGCGGAATGCCTCTGTAATGCCCTCTCCGCAGAAAATATCATTGATTTTGCCGACTGAAATGACATCCAGTCCACTGTCCTTTAATGCATTTAATGCAGTAAGACCTGTAGGCTTAAGCGCATAGTCGTGCCTGTTTGAGGTTCGCACGAACTCACCCTTTTTCTTTCCCACATATGGTCTGGCAATGACGCGCCCTACTCGCCACTCGTCCTTGAGTGTTATTTTTCTGGCTATCTCACAGCAGCGGTAGAGATTCTGTAAATCAAAGGTCTCCTCATTACCGCAAATCTGAAGCACCGAATCCGCTGACGTGTATACAATCATCGAACCGTTCTTTATCTCTTCCTCTCCGAGCTCCTCGATTATCTCAGTGCCGCTGGCGCTCTTGTTGCCTATGACCTTTTTTCCGCACTGCTTCTCAAGCTCAGCGATGAGCTCCGGTGGAAATCCGTGCTCTGTGAAGGTCTTAAACGGCTTTTCGGTTTTTATGCCCATCATCTCCCAGTGGCCTGTCATCGTGTCCTTGCCGTTGCTCGCCTCTGCCAGCCGCGTAAATCGGCCGATTGGCTCAGCAGCCGGCTGCATCTGACCGCCACAGTGCAGATTGAGCATTCCAAGCCTTGTAAGATTTGGGATGTCGAGAGTCTGCATACTCTCAAGTATATGTCCAAAGGTGTCTACATCTGTGTCTCCAAACCTTTCCGAGTCAGGCATTGCGCCGATTCCCAGAGAATCCAGGACTATCACAAAAATTCTGTTATATTTCTTCATGGTGTCATACCTCCATTTTCCGGTCCGTAAATTTGTGCTGCGGTTAAATGTTAAATCTCCATAAGTCTCGCGGCACTATACCAGCTGTCTGAAAATCCTCTCCTTCACGGCATCATCCGCAAATGCCACATCCAGTGCATTTTTCATCATAAGCGGCAGCTCCTCATCTCGTATGCCATAGGTTCTTTCTATGAATTCAAGCTCCTTTGACAGAGTTGTATTGCTTACGGTGCGGTTGTCTGTGTTTATTGTGACCTTTAATCCGGCGTCCAAAAACTCCCTGATGGGATATTCGTCTGCAGATGCCACCGCCTTTGTCTGCAGATTGCTTATCGGACAAAGCTCGATGCCTATGCCCTTTGCCGAAAGCTGCCTTTCAAGTTCTCCGTGGCCTCTCACGGCTATTCCATGGCCTATCCTGGCCGCGCCAGCCTCCACTGCATCTATGATATTCTGTGCATTTCCACACTCTCCCGCATGGATTGTAAAAGGCAGCCCAAGCTGCTTTGCATATTTGAAAAGCTCCATGAAGCCTGACATAGGGTAAGGCACCTCAGCACCTGCGAGGTCTGCCGCGCACACACCCGCGCCTAAAAATTCCCTTGCGGTGTGCAGCATGCGTCTGTTTTGCTCCTCGCTGTGATGCCTCATGGCGCACACAATAAGCCCACATTCTATGCCAAAATCCTTTTTACCTCTCTCAAGTCCCTTAATCGTCGCCTCTATCACGCGCTCGCAGCTCATGCGCTCATTCTCTGAAAGCAGCGGTGCAAAACGGATTTCCGCGTATACGACGTTTTCCCTATGCATGCCCTTAAGCACATCATAGGCTGCTCCCTCAAGCCCCTTTTCATCCTGGATGCACTGCCCCGGCAAGTCAAATTTCTCCAGATACTGTGCCAGACTTGTGCAGTCATCCGACACGCTAAGCTCTGCCTCCTGCACCGTCCTGCCAAGCCTTTTCTCGACAAATTCACGGCTTAATGAGCCATCAAGATGGCAGTGAAGCTCAATTTTCGGCAGCTTTATTATATTGTCTCTTATATTCTCTTCTCTCTCCATATTTCCCCCATTTCCGGTTTCCCACTTCCTGTTGAGGCGGCTAATGTTCACACGACCATATAACCAACAACTATTACAGCCCATTATACAGCCCATTAAAGGTACAGCTACAGGTCGCTCTACTCAAGGTTCGCAGGTCCAAACCCCTGCGGGAGCATATCCTCCAGTGTGTAAATCCTATAGTTTTCCCTGTCAATCGCCAGTATTATTTTAAAGGTCTTCGGATTGCAAAACTCCATCATAACCTGGCGGCATACTCCACATGGCGCTGTATAACCCGTCGCTTTTTGGTTCTTTCCGCCCACGATACAGATTGCCTCAAAATCCCGCACGCCTTCACTCACAGCCTTGAAAAATGCTGTCCTTTCCGCACAGTTTGTCGGTGTGTAGGCTGCATTTTCTATATTGCAGCCGGTGTAGACTGCCTGATTTTTTGCTAAAAGAGCCGCACCGACATTGAATCCTGAGTACGGCGCATATGAAAATTCAAGCTGTGCAAGGGCTGTATCAATCAGTTTTTCAATTGTTTTTTTATCCATATATAATTCCCCGGTTATTTATTGTATACGAAAATTCAGTCCATAGCCTTAATAAGCTTCACCACACGGCTTGTCCCAAGCCTGTCAGCGCCAAGCTCAAGAAATCTTTCTGCATCATCTAATGAAGAAATGCCTCCGGCAGCCTTCATCTTCACACCCTCCCCGATATGCTCTGAAAACAGCTTTATATCGTCAAAGGTCGCACCTGCCGTGCCAAATCCTGTAGATGTCTTGATGTAATCAGCCCCTGCGCTCGTCACGATATCGCACATCCTGATTTTCTCCTCATCTGTGAGAAAGCAGGTCTCGATGATGACTTTAAGCACCTTATCCTTGCATATAGACTTGAGCTTCTTTATTTCATCCTCTATCAGCTCATACCTTTTATCCTTGAGCCAGCCGATATTGATGACCATATCTATCTCCTTCGCTCCGTTTGCAAGGGCATCCTCTGTCTCAAAGGCTTTCACCGCAGTGGTCGAATATCCGTTAGGGAAGCCTATCACTGTACAGACCTTTACCCTTTCACCCAGATACTTTGCTGCCTGACTTACATAGCTTGGTGGTATGCAGACCGATGCTGTGTGATATTTTATCGCATCATCGCATATCTGCCTGATTTCGTCCCATGTAGCCTGTGGGGATAAAAGTGTATGGTCAACGTGTTTTAAAATTTCATTTATATCCAATGTCTGTTCTCCGTTTCTGTGTTTTATGTCTGACTTATTCTCCGGCGCAATCCTCGCGAATGAGGTTTCGCACTGCCGAAACCGCCACCTGAACCGCCATGTCCGTATCGCGTACCACAGGATTCTCAAGCCCGAGCTTTTCCCTCTCCTGATTTGCGACCACAAGGAAGCATGAGCCTGCCCTGACTCCAAGCTTTGCCGCAACGACAAAAAGAGCGGCTGACTCCATCTCTGACGCAAGACAGCCAAGCATCCTCCATGCATTCCATTTATTGATAAGCTCGTAGCCTGCCGGCATTTTTTCAGGCTCGTGCTGTCCGTAAAATGCATCCTTGCACTGCACCACGCCTGTGTGATGCGTAAAGTTTTTCTGCTTTGCTGCCGCAACAAGCGCGTTTGTGACATCTAAATCTGCCACAGCCGGAAACTCTATCGGCGCATACTCCTTTGATGTGCCCTCCATGCGGATGGCCCCTGTCGCAATCACGATGTCACCGCTTTTCACATCTGTCTGCATGCCTCCGCAGGTTCCGATCCTCACGAAGGTATCTGCACCGCATCTGTACAGCTCCTCCATCGCTATAGATGCGGATGGTCCGCCAATGCCTGTCGATGTTACGCTGACCTTCACTCCATCCAATGTGCCGGTGTATGTGATAAACTCCCTGTTGTCAGCTATCAGGACCGGATTGTCAAGGTACTGCGCTATTTTAACACACCTCTTCGGGTCTCCCGGCATGATAACATACCTGCCGACCTCTCCCTTTGCGACCTGGATATGATACTGTCTGTCAGGATCCTTTGAATAATTTTTCATGTAATGCCACCTCCCACAGTTTTCTTTTGTTAGCTTTAATTATACACAATTTCTGTGGTTTTGTGCAGAGGAAAGGACATTTTCCCTTGTAAAAAAATTTGTGTATGGTTTTTATGTAATACGAAAATTGCGGCATGGGATTCCGGCGCGCGTATACTCTCACTGAGCTGACGCTACACCGATAAGATACTGTACGAATTATGCTTGCAGATTTTTTATGCTTGACGAAACCGTCGCTACTCGCCCTCCATGGCTCGATAGCTCCTTGACTTGCCTTCCCTGGCAAGTCATTTCTGTGCTTCATGGCATAATTCTACAGTATCTAACCGGCTTCGCTATGCGCTCTTGTGAGAGTATACGCGCGCCGGTATCTCATGCCACAATTTTCTGACAAACTATAAAAACTACAGCGGGCAGAACCAGTATCCGAACACTCCGCTATCGACATCCGCTGAATTTGCCGGTGCGGCCGGCTCAAATTCCGTGAAGCCGAATATCCCTGCCAGCATGCGCTCCTGCGGCTCGCTCACGCCCGGCACTCCGAGATATTGCCTGCCATCTGTATCCGTTTTGATGACGAGATGCTTATAGTTTGCGTAACCGTGTGTAAGAAAGCTGTTGTTGACTATGTACCAGTTTTTGGCTGGAAGCGTGCGAAGCTCTGATATGTCTATGCGCCTGATTTTGTCCTGACTGTCATCAACATTTTGACTATGGATTTCTTTCTGGCAGCCCGGTTCAGGCTTAGGAGTCGATACAGGGTTTTTCTTATTTGATAAATCTGCTTGTACCTTGAGTGGCTTTCTTATAACTGCTTCCGTGTTATCCGTCCAGCAGCTTGCCAGAAATTTTTCATCTGCATTTTCCAGCTCTATCCTTACACCGAGCACCTGCAAAAATGTCTTTCCACTGTCCTTTACGTTTTCGGTATCTACATTATATATCTCGCGCGCTTCACCGTTTTTTACCGTAAGCTCCCCTGCCTCTATGGATTCTTCCGCTTCATATACCAGATACACTCTTCCTTTTCCGGAGTATTTTCCGAGATTTTTTATCTGTACGAGAAATGCACTTTTTTCTCCATTTATTTCCACTTTTATAAAGCCTGCATTATTTCCTTTTATTCTGCCATCATATAAATACAGGTATGTAACGAATCTCTTCATGCTTATTTACCCGCCTGCGCGTTTTGTACTATTCTATGAGTAAAGCAGTGATATTATGCGTGTTATTAATTTATACTTGATTTATAGCTATTCGAGTCATCTCGAGAAAATAAAATAGGAATTATTCTTATTTTTCTCTTGACAATTATAGTACTATAGTGTATATTAATTTCAGTAACAATTCCTGATTTCATTTGAGAGGAGATTCATATGATTAAGTATAGTCGTCAAAGAGAGTCGATAGTCAACTTTCTGGCGAGCCGGACCGATCACCCGACTGCTGAAACTATCTATCAGAATATCAAAAAAGAATTTCCCAACATCAGTCTTGGAACTGTTTACAGAAACCTTTCCTTGCTTGAGGAAATTGGTGAGATCATCAAGATTTCGACCGGAGTCGGTCCTGACCATTACGATTACAATACAGTACCTCATTATCACTTTATATGCAGAGGCTGCGGACACGTGATGGATATTGATTTGGACTTCGCCGATGAGCTGATGACACAGGTGCAGGAATCCACTGATTTAGCGATTGAGAGCTGCTCAGTTTTGTTTACCGGACTTTGTCCGGATTGCGAGAATGAGCTTTCCTAGAGCCTGACAGTTTTTTACAACAATTAAACATTTATTTACTATCTTTAAAAGGAGGAACATTATTATGGCAAAATGGGTTTGTACAGTTTGTGGATACGTTTATGAGGGAGAGAATCCACCGGCAGAGTGTCCGGTATGCCACGTTGGCGCAGATAAATTCAAGAAGGTTGAGGGAGATTTAACACTTGCTGCAGAGCATGAGTTTGGAGTATACGCTTCAACTGTTAAGAACAATCCTGAGATCTCTGATGAAGATAAGAAATACATCTTCGAGCAGTTAAAGGCTAACTTCGAGGGCGAGTGCTCTGAGGTAGGTATGTATCTTTGCATGGCTCGTGTAGCTCATCGCGAGGGATATCCTGAGATTGGTCTCTACTGGGAGAAGGCAGCTTACGAAGAAGCTGAGCATGCAGCTAAGTTTGCAGAGATGCTCGGTGAGGACCTTGAGCCTAACATGAAGGCTACTACAAAAGACAACCTCGCTTGGAGAGTTGACTGTGAGTTCGGTGCTACTGCAGGAAAGACTGACCTTGCTAAATGTGCTAAGAAGAACAACCTTGATGCAATCCATGATACAGTTCATGAGATGGCTCGTGACGAGGCTAGACACGGAAAAGCCCTTAAGGGACTTCTTGACAGATATTTTGGTTAATTACAAAATAGCATAGAACCGCTTAAAATAAGGCTTTATAAGAGGAATGAGTATTTATGTACTTGTTCCTCTTTTTATAGAAAAATGTTTATAATTCATTTTAAGTGGCATATTTGTGTCATAGCCTGTTATTTTCAAGACTGATATTCATTAAAAGTGTCATCATCTTTTGTGTCACGTTAATTGGTTACAAATCCGCTATTTATGCGGATTTCAGCCTGATAATTGAAGTTTTATTTTTTCCATCATGTATCACCACCTTTCTACATCCATTACCCCAAAAAAGGGTAAAAAAATAGCCATCTGGATGGTTAGTCCAAATGGCTTATGTAAAAAAAATAGCCCCTACTTTCATAGGGGCTTACCGATGAATCGCCAGATTCACCACAACTGAATCAATTTTTACCGGTCAGTCGCCAGACCAACCATAACTGTATGAATATCATACACCAATATTATATGGAAAGTCAAGGATTTTATAACTATTCCTCATCCTATTCCTCATCCTTTTTCTTTATTATACTGCTTAACCCAAGAACATTCAACAGCTTAATATCAACTTCTTTCATCTCCACGGATAAATCACAAACTTTTTTTGATACAATTCTCTCTTTACCAATTGTCTTTATCTGTCCGAGATCTATTGCACCACACAGATTCTTGGTCGTTCCATTTTCATCCACAAAAGGATATTTACCTGTTATCGGAATCTGAATATCAGGAATTGTGAGCGTACTAGAAGAAATAATTGCTACTGTAAATACAGGTGAATGAAAATTATATGCGTTCGATTGTAAAACAACAACAGGTCTGATTTTATTCTCTTCACTACCTATATTTTCTCCCAAGTCAGCAAAATAAACCTCTCCTCTTTTTACGGTCCATTTTCTTTGAGATTTTTTTCCAATATTATAATATAGTTTTTGTGCATTCCATCTGCTAATCTTTTGCGATTTAACTAAGACACTTTTTTCTTCCGGTGTCACTCTTTTCACTCCAATCATTACCGTATGTAGGGTTCTTACCCTACATACTATAATAACATATACTCACACATGATTCTACAAAAACTATTGATTTCTTTTTTTCTACCATCATTCTCATTAGCTTCCTCTTAACATTTCATAAAATCCTGATTTTAATGTGTCTATTATACCATAATGATACTATTATAAAAAAGGAAAAAGAGCTCCTTCGAGCTCTTTTGGGTCAGTTCGGCAAACTTGAATTTGAAAACCACAATTTTATAAGTGGTTATTAACCCTCACAGGGTTTTAATAAAATCCTCCAAATGCCTTGAAAATAAAGGGTTTATCGCAAAATGCTCACCTTAATTTATTATACGATTTCACTTATGTTTATTCTTCCCTTGGAAGCTGATAAGGGCAAACACAAGGGCAAGAAAATCTGATAACAAGATATAACAGAATGTGGCAATCGAAGAACTGTGACGTATGTGCGAATATATTATACTGGAGGATTTATTATATGGACAAGTACATTTTTGATGAAAGCAACGGCTTATGGTATGAATTGCAGGGAGATTATTATATCCCTTGTCTGATACTTTCCGAAGAAGAAACGCAGCCTATCGGTTTATGGGGACGACGCCACAAAGAGTATCTAAAAGAGCATAAACACTACCTTTACACCACAATGCTGATAGAGGGTACGCTGAACTCTTACCTTGCCGATATTGATAGACAGGCGCAGGAGTGTTTACTCGTGCTGACGAAGCAGATTGCCGAGCAGGAAAATGTGACCGAACGACTGAAAGCCGATAATGCTATGTTGTGGGTGCAGAAAATGAATGAAATTCAGTCCAGAGTTAGGGAAATTATTTACAGCGAGATTATCTACGCATAGTAAGTAGGGATTGGGGGGGGCGGTAAGCCAGTATTAGGCTTATCGCCCTTGTCTGCTCGTAAGCAAAATGAAGAGATACCGTCAATGGCAGTGCTTTGACTGTTCATCGTGACCATTGACGGTATCTCTTGTTTTGCTATTTAAAAATATTTTGAAATAGTTATTGACAAACCAACGCTAAATTGATATAATCTATTTAAAGATTGTTTGAAATAGATTGGAGCGTGGTGGATTGGCTATAAATGAAGTGTTAGCTGCTTTAGCAGACGATACTCGTCGAAAAATTCTGCTAAAGTTACAGGAAGGGAAAATAAGCTCAGGCGATTTAGCTATTGCATTGGATATGACACCACAGGCATTGTCATATCATTTATCAAAGCTAAAAAAGGCAGACTTGATTTACGAAACTCGATATAAAAATTTTATTTACTATGAATTAAATTTATCTATTCTTGATGAAACAATTATGTGGATAAGTAATTTACGTGGAGGTCAACAATGAAAAAGAAAAAAGTCATTTTTTACAGTCTTATGTTTTTACCATTGGCAGTTGTTCTGATTGCCTTACAATTCTTGCCAGAGCAAATTCCAGCTCATTATGATATGAATAATCAAGTAACACGTTGGGGTAGCAAATACGAAACATTAATTTTCCCTGTTATTACAATTTTATTTGGCTATTTTATGCTTGGTATGGCTAAATTTTCTGCAAAACAAGAAGAAAATGGAAGCAATAACGAAAATGTATGTATTGTGGCAGGAATTGTATCTCTTGCACTTTTTAACGCTATGACAGGCTATTTTTTGTATGCTGATTTCAATTC
This sequence comes from Agathobacter sp. LCP21S3_B2, assembly GCF_052118705.1. Classification (NCBI taxonomy): domain Bacteria; kingdom Bacillati; phylum Bacillota; class Clostridia; order Lachnospirales; family Lachnospiraceae; genus Agathobacter; species Agathobacter sp. LCP21S3_B2. Next base: position 36,423 of record NZ_JBQKGQ010000017.1, read on the forward strand.
GATTGAAAATCTGTCTTCAATTGCACTTGATATTAACCAACTTTTATTTGGACTGCTTGGAGTTGCAATGATTATATTAGGTAACATTATGCCAAAACTACGAATGAACTCAGTTGTAGGATTGAGAACAGTATGGAGTATGAAAAATGAAACAACGTGGAAAAAGAGTCAACGCTTTGGTGGTATTTCATCTATTGTAGGAGGTTTTATAATAATCATAGCGTGCTTTTTAACGAAAGGTTTTTCTTGCTTCTGGTGGACAATGGGTATCGTAACACTTCTTTTAATTGTTGACACCTACTATACCTACACATTATCAAAAAAGTACTAATATTGTAATATGTGCTTATGGAAACCTTTTATATGTATATGAACACCCTGCAAGACGCAAAAATCTTGCAGGGTGTTTTCTTATGCTCTGATATATATGTAAGACCGCAAGGCAGGTTGCCCTGCGGTGTTGATTTCCTATGTCGTGATTATCTTTCCCTGTCTTGGGATTTCTTTCTCTGCTTCGGCTGAGAGTTCTGTTTACCATCTTCCTGAAGCTGTCTGAGCCTGTTACGCACACTTTGTCTTTCGGGCGGTCTGTGCTGTTTTTCAGCAGGTTTCTGTCCGTTCTTAACTGCCTGCTCCCATTCTGCAAGGTCTTGGTTATACTGTATCACAATAGCCTCTGCTTTGCGGTAAGTTTTCATAAATGCCTGTACATCAGGATAACCGTCATCTTTAAGAATATCGGGGATTTTATCCAGTTTTTCAGCAAGTTCGGTTTCGGTCTGCTGTATCTGTTTTTCCAGAGCCTTACGCTCCTTGCCTTTGAAGATACCCGTTGTTTCTGCAAGCTGCTGTCGCAGATTCGGAAGTGTGACTTCCTGTATCTTCTTGATTGCTTTCGCCTGTTTCTGTACCTTTATCATTAGGTTCTGCATTGTGCGGAACTCGTCCATATCCATATCAAGGACTGGCTTGGGCGGCATATCCTTTTCACGGATGATGGCTTGGAGAAATTCCTTTGCCTTGCCTACGATATTTCTGAACAGATTTGGAAGCCAACCGTTTTCACGGATGGACTGACCGACTTTGTCGTGGATTTCGGTCTGCTTGATTTCCAGTATCTTTGCTTCTTCAATGCCCGATACAAGAGCCAAATCCGCTGTCCTGTTCCATTCCTGCCTTGCGGCGTTGTCTGCTTCGATTTCGGCAGCCTTGGGGTTGTTCTTGCCTATCTTTTTTGTTGGGAGATACACGCTGTTCTTATCAAACACTTTCAGCCGCTGTTCAGGATCTGAAATGTGGGAATTGATAAGCTCCGTGTAAACCTCTTTTGCTTCTGCTATGAACGCTTCTGTTTTGAAACGCTCGTCTTTGGTTGTGAATAAGTGGCTTTCGTAAACTTCCCCCTTTTTGATAACGGTACAGCCTTTTCGGACTTGACCGTTCTCGTCTGTGATTTCTTTCTTGGTTCGTACCCTTTTTCCTGTTTCGTCATAAAATACGCTTCTGGTGGCAATCTTGATGTCCGGTTCGGGAAGCAGTTTCCTTTCGCTGAATATGAGGTGGATGTGGTAGTTGGTCTTGCGTTTGTTGTAGTGCAGAGCCGATACACATTCCACTCCGTACTGCTGTCGGAATTTATTCGTAAATTCTTCAAGCACTTGCTGTGGGTCAAAGGTGGTGTAAATCTCCGGCAGAGCAATGATTAGCTCCCTTGCTTCGATACACTTCCCTGTTGTTCCGCTTCGCTGGAACTCCTGCTGACTTTCCCTGGCAAGATTCTTCCAAAAGGTATTGTCGGCGGTACGATAGGTGGCGTAAAGGTTTTCCTGTTTGGCGTGGCTCGTGATATATGAGATTCTTCCCTTAACATTGGGCAGCTTCGACATCTGAATAAACGAATGTCTTGCCAACCTTTGCTCCTTTCTTCGCTGAGAATACCGTACTCATCACGCAACCGACTTGTCGGGTGCGGCTGTCACAGCTATCGGTGATTGGTGGGACAGCAATGGAAATTGCACCGCAATTTCCTCTGTATCATAACTGAGGTGGTGGTGTCCGAAGTTGTGATACAGGCTCCCCGCAGGGGCGAAATACCCAGAGTACAAATCGCAGATTTGTGCGAGGGGTGTATTTCGCTCTCAAACGCCGAGGGCTTTGGAGAACGGTTATTCCACTTTTCGTACATCGCTTGGATTGAGGAGATTCCTGCCCTGATTGACCGTCATAAAACGCTCCAACGTATCCCTGCGGATAATCGTCTTTCGTCCGACTTTCAGAACAGGCAGTTTGCCCCAGTCCACCAGTTTTCGCATTGTGTTCCTACCGATACCCGTACATTCTGCTGCTTCTTCGATAGTTAAACCCATTTTAATTGCTGTCATTACACATCTCTCCTTTCAGAATACTCATTTTGCAACTTTGCAATTATCATTATACTTATTTTGCCATCTCTTGTCAACTCATTTTACAACCTGTTAAAGATATTTTTTAACTTTTATCAGAAATATAGTTGCAAAATGGGTTTTAATGTGCTATACTTGTATTCGTCAGGAGGTGAAAACCTTGAAAAAAGAAATTACATTCACCGCAAAACAGGTCGGTGAACGAGTAAAAGAACGTCGAACAGAATTGAATCTCACAATGCCGGAGCTTGGCAAACGTATCGGAGTGAACAAGTCAACGATACAGAGATACGAAGCAGATGGCGTAGACCCAAAGAGAACAATGATTATCAATGGACTGGCAGAAGCACTGCTTACCACTCCTGAATGGCTCACAGGTCTTTCAGAGGATAAGGAATATGACAGCAAGACGCTCTGCGAAAAAGACTTGGAAGAACATATCAGAAAGTACATTGATACCGTGTCTACGGTTGTGAATGGAGAACCACACCAACAGCTCCTTACCACATTCCTCGGAAAGATGATTGATTTGTATTCCGTTCTCTGCCACCACTTCTCCGATGCTATGACAGAGGTTGACCGTGTTGCAGAAGATGAAGGACTGAAACAGTCACTTATGAGATATGCGATTGAGTCGGGAGCGATTAAGGAACGAGTTTACCATAAAGAGATGGAAGCACCGATTGAGGATATGAAACGATTCTTAGACGGAATTTTACATATCTACGATGAAGGTCGTACCGCTGTGAAGATGGGAGACCTTTTCGGGATAGTAGCGGAAGCCGAAGCAAGGCTTGCCGAAAAAGAATAATTCCGTGGCTCTTTGACAACAAAAAAGCCGATGAAACAATCGGCGGATGTGACACTATTTACTTTACGCACACCATACGTCACAGTTCCGATTGCCACGGATAGAAAGGGGACTATTTATCAATGGCAAAAGGATCTGTAAGAAAAAAGGGCAAGAAATGGTACTACCGCTTCTATGTAGAAGATGAAAGCGGAAAAATGGTACAGCGTGAGTTTGCAGGCACAGAAAGCAAATCGGAAACAGAAAGTCTGCTCCGCAAGGCAATGGAGGACTACGAAGCGAAGAAGTTCGTGGCAAAGCCTGAGAATACTACTGTGGGTATGCTGCTTGATATGTGGGTGGAGGAAGAACTGAAACCCGGCAATCTGAGCAACGGTACAGTGATGGCATATATGGGAACAGTGAACAGGATAAAGAAATATCCTATCGGAGACAGAAAGCTGAAAACGGTCACTGCGGAACATTTACAGGCATTTATGGATTTCCTTACTTTCGGAGGAGAAAACCCTGACGGGACAACAGCAAAGGCACTCAGCAAAGGGTATCTGAGACTGTTCTCAGCAGTATTGCAGGGGGCGTTCCGATTTGCGGTATTCCCAAAGAAACTGATTTCCTTTAACCCTATGCAGTATGTGGTATGGAGAGGAAAGAAAGAGGAATACGAACTGTTTGCAGACGAGGACGGCGAAGTTGACAATGCACCGACCATTGACCATCAGCAGTTTTTAATGTTGGAGGACTTTCTGAAAAAGAAAGATAATCCTGCATTGCTCCCGATGCAGATAGCCTACTACACAGGGCTTCGTATCGGAGAAGCGTGTGCATTGACTTGGCAGGACATCAACCTTGACGGACAACACCTCACAGTACGACGCAGTATGCGATACAATGGGCAAAGGCACAAGACAGAGATAGGTGCTACCAAACGCAAGAAAGTCCGCACCGTGGACTTCTGCGACACTCTGGCTGACATTCTCAGAAAGGCAAAGACGGAACAGCATAAGAACCGCTTCAAGTATGGCGAACTCTATCACCTCAACTACTACAAAGAGGTCAAAGAGAAAGACCGTACTTACTATGAAGTCTACAGCCTGCCGAGAACGGAGGAAGTACCTGACGGATACAAGGAAATATCCTTTGTCTGCCTGAGACCTGACGGAGCATACGAGTCACCGAGTACGGTTGGTGTTATGACGAGGTCGGCAAAAAAGAAGCTGGAAGGATTTGAAGATTTCCATTTTCATATGCTGAGACACACATTCACCAGCAATCTGCTCTCCAATGGTGCAGCACCAAAGGATGTGCAGGAACTGCTCGGACACGCTGACGTAAGTACCACAATGAACATTTACGCTCACTCTAAGAGGGAAGCGAAACGAACTTCCGCAAGACTGCTTGATAAGGTGGTCGGGGAAGCCTAAACAAAAAGTTTCCCTTGTTTCGGCTCATAAGGGCAAAAACAAGGGAAAATACATAAGGAACGAGTATTAAAATGCCGATTTTCCTTGAAAATACAAGGGTTTCGGAGGATTGATTAAATAAACTTGAATTTATAAAATCACAGCCCAAAACAGGGCATATCTTTTCACTGCAATACCTTATTCGTGAATTTCCAAGGGTAGATTGTCAGGATCATGAAAGAATGTCATTTTTTTTCCTGTGTAAGTATCGAGTCTAATCGGCTCAGTTATGATGCCCATTTTATTCAATTCTCTTACAGTATCATCGACCGAGTCTACAGCAAAGGCAAGATGCCTGAGACCATAAGCCTCTGGATAACTTGGATGCTTCGGACAATTTTTAATGATAAAAAGTTCTAATTCTATCTCATCGAGTTGAAGATCAATTTTATAATCATCACGTTCTGGTCTGTAATTTTCCCGAATAATAGAAAAACCTAACAGATCCACATAAAAGTGCTTTGATTTCTCATAGTTGCTCCCAATAATGGCAATATGATGAACTTTTTTTAAATTCATGGTGTATTTGCCTCTCTCCTACTTTGTTTGAATACATGAAATAATGTATCACAATGATACTATTTTGTAATATATTTTTTCAAAAGCTTATAAGTATTCTCCACGCCATCCATATGTGAGCGCTCATAGTTATGCGATGCATAAACTCCTGCACCGATAAGGCCATGACGGATATCATATCCGCTGTGCAGTGTTGCCTCAACATCAGAGCCGTAGTGCGGATAAACATCGATTGCATAGTCAAGCCCCTCGCTCTTTGCCAGATTTGAAAGCTCTGTAACAAGCTCGTAGTTGTAAGGTCCGCCTGAGTCCTTCGCACAGATTGAAACCATATGCTCCGTACAGCCGAGGTCGGCTCCAACGCAGCCCATGTCTACGGAAATCATCTCCTCTGTATCCTCCGGTACGAAGCTTCCGCCATGGCCTACCTCCTCATAAACCGTAAAGAGCAGTGTGACCTTGCGGTTTAGCTTCCAGCCCTCCTCCTTTACGGAATGAGCCACCCCGAGTAAGATGGCGGCTGACAGCTTATCATCAAGGAAACGGCTCTTGATATAGCCACTCTCCGTGATGACTGTACGTGGATCCATGGCGATAATATCCCCTGTCTGGATGCCAAGTGCCTCTACGCCCTGCTTGTCATTTACATTTTCATCGAGCAGGATTTCCATGTTTTCTTCCTTTATCTCGACTTTTTCGTCTGCCACATGTGCTGATGGCTCTGTATTTAGCACCACGCCTGTGTACATTCTGCCATCACGCGTAAAAACCATGCAGTTTTCTCCATCTGCTGTGCTCCACTGATGACCGCCGATAGTTGTCGGGCGTAGACGTCCGTTATCCTTTATTGAGCGAACCATGGCTCCAAGTGTATCCACATGTGCTGCCAATACCAAAGGTGCGCCCTCTCCACCGATTTCTACGCTGATATTTCCTTTATTTGAAAGCTGTGGCGCATATCCCATAGCCTCAAGCTGCTTCATCAGATAGTCTGTGGCATTTTTTGTGAAACCTGTAGGGCTTGCTATTGATGTGAGTGCTTTGAGCTGTGTTCCGATATATTCTTTAATCTCTTCTGTTGACATAATTGTTATCTCCTGCTTTATTACTGTTTATTAACTGCATTATAACATCTCATTTTTGCGCATGCAATCCGTATTAACCATTGTTTGTAGTACTCTATTCGCAAGCCGCGGGTACCATGACGCACACACTATTCCATGTAAGCGAATAGCGAAGCTGCTTAGAGACTGTAGAATTGTGCTATGTAACGCAGAAATGCCGAGGCATGGACGCCGAGGCAAGGAGAAATCGAGCCATGGATGGCGAGTTTCGACGGTTTCGTCAAGTTAAGAAAACCTTTGGCACAATTCGTACAGTCTCTTAGCTGCGTAGCGTAGCGAACGTGGGATAGTGTGTGCGCCATGGGATCCGCGACTTGCGAACAACACCCAACAATTTATGGTCAATCTACTTGCGATTAACCTGCAACAATGCTATTCTTAGGATATGAATACACTGAATATATATAATAATAAAGATATAAATACAAAAATAAATTTAGATACAAATTCCAACACCAAAATAAAAATCTGCGGTCTGACTTCACCTGCTGAAGCACGGTATCTCAATGAAAATCACGTTGATTTTGCGGGAATGGTGTTATTTTTTCCAAAGAGCAAGAGAAATATATCCATCGAACAGGCAAAGGAGATTATGGCAGCCCTTGATGCTTCCATCAAAAAAGTCGCCGTTGTAGTTTCGCCATCCATAGAGCAGGTCAGACAGATTGAGGCTGCAGGCTTTGACTATGTCCAGATACATGGGGAAATTCCGGAGACAGAGGCGGAGGCAGCAATAGCTATCCCGATTCTCAAAGCCTTCAATGTCTCTGATATGGGCAGCTATGAGAAGTATCACAACGATTCACGTATCGCAGGCTATGTGTTTGATGCCATTGAGCCCGGCAGTGGAAAAACCTTTGACTGGAAGCTGGTTGACAATATCCCCCGCGATGAAAAGCTGCTGCTGCTTGCAGGGGGCTTAAATCCCGACAATGTGCGCATGGCAATTGAAGCCGTGCATCCTGACGGAGTTGATGTATCCTCAGGTGTAGAAAATGATAACGGAGCGGGTAAGAATCCGGACAAGATACATGATTTTGTTTCGGCAATAAAATCATAAAAAAATCCACATACATCTCTTTCAACATGATGTATGTGGATTTTATTTTATGAAATTATGTAACTATTATTTTTCTTTGCCAATCTTGAAAAACAGATTTGCCTTGATGAGCACCGGTCTCAGTGCCATATACACGATTGTCGCAGCAATCACTGATATCACTGCATTGACTCCTGTTGTAGTCACGCTCCATGCGATTTTGAGCTGTGCCATCGGCTTTCCGAGGATAAGCATATCGTAGAAATAGCTTATTATCGGGTCAAAAATAAAGTTGAAGAGCATTCCTGCACATGCTGCAAGGACTGTCCATTTAAATACATGTTTCTTGTCTGTTGAATATGTAATCTTTCCAAGCTTGTGTGCTACAAGACCGGTGATAATACCAATCATAAACTTGAGGAAAAATGTCTTTGGCGCTCCGGTGATATATATCGGGTCAAGTAAATCGCCGATTGTCATTCCGATTGCTCCACCGATTCCTCCGTATACTCCGCCTAAGAGCAAAGCTGCAAGTACTACGACCGCGTTGCCCAGGTGAAAGGATGTGGCGCTGCCACCCGGTAATGTGACCTTAATCTGTAAAAATGTGAATATGACATATGATAAAGCTGCCATAAGTGCTGTAAGTGTGAGTTTTTGAACTTTTTCGTTTCTCATAAAATGCCTCCATTTGATTATATGTAACTATTCAAAATCTGCTGCTTACATCTAAGCATTATGCATCAGTTTTTTCTCAGTAGTTCTTAATAGTTACAATTAAATTATATAATACTCTTATGTGGCATCAAGTATATATCCAATTTTATATAAATTTATATATCCAGTTTATCTAAAGTCCATTTACTCCTGTGATTTAATGCTGCCATAGTGTTTTTTCAGCATTTCTATTATCACCTGCTGGCTCTGCTTCGAATGGGTGATAGCGTAATAGTTTCCACCAAATTTTGCCTTGCGCTCTTCCTCATCTATTCCTACGCTTCGTCCCTTTTCGGTGACACGCTTTATCTTGTTCTCGCCTTCTGTAACTTCCTCCAGATATCCCTCTGCAATAAGAAGCTCGTTTATAAACGAGGCTGCAAGCTTTTTGTGCTCCTTATCAGCAGGGCACAGCTCATTTATTTTGTTCGTAAGCTCTGTAAGCATGCATTTGTCGGTGAGCTCTACATCATCAAGCTTCTGTGGCTCGATATAAAACGGAAGCTTCTTTTTTCTCGTGCTGCCGGTTTCAACAGCCTCCGCATCGCTTAAAACAGTCTGTAGTCTTTCATCAGCCGTGCTGCCTGAATGATTTGGGTTTTCTGCAACAAATGCATTTACCGCCGTCACAAACGCTTCACCATAATTTTGTATCTTCTGCTCGCCCATTCCGTACACATCGGCAAGCTGTTCCTTATCCCGCGGCAGCTTTGCGCACATATCCTTTAAGGTCTTGTCGGAGCAGATGATATACGGAGGCACCGACTTTTCTGCAGCCAGCTCTGTACGCACGCTGCGCAGCTTTTCAAACAGCGCAGCACCAAGCTCGTTAAGTCCTGCAAGCTGTGCTGCCTTTTTGCGCTTTTTGCCGGTTTCAACGTATGTCTCCTCCTCTTCATCCTCCACAACGACACAGTTGCTGCATTTGTTGCAGATGCATGGCGTTGTGTCTCCGAAATATGAAAGTATAAACTCTCTCAGGCATTTGTCCGTCTCGCAGTAATTTATCATCTGCTGCAGCTTTCTTTGGTCATTGGCTGTCTTTTGCATGTCGGATGCCACATCGCCAGCTGAAGCCTTATTCTGCAGAAGGAACTTGTTTATCATGATATCCTGCTTTGAGAAAAACAGCACACATTCCGCTTCCTCACCATCTCGCCCCGCTCTTCCGGCCTCCTGATAGTAATACTCGAGGCTCTGTGGCATGTTATAATGCAGCACATATCTCACATTTGACTTGTCGATTCCCATTCCAAATGCGTTTGTGGCAACCATCACACGAATTCTGTCGTATGTAAAATCCTCCTGATTCTGCTTACGTTCATCATTTGAAAGCCCTGCGTGGTAACGGCCCGCCAAAATGCCCTGCTCATTTAAAAGGGTATATAGCTTATCCACATTCTTTTTCGTTGCGCAGTATATTATTCCACTTTCGTCCTCATGCTTTTTCACATAGTTGATGATGCTGTTGTCCTTCTGGCTGCCTCCCTTTCTTGTAACAACCCTGAAAAACAGGTTAGGTCTGTCAAACCCTGTCACCATAGTAACCGGATTGTTAAGTCCAAGCGAAGCCACTATATCATTTTTCACGCGCTCCGTGGCGGTCGCTGTAAACGCACTGACTATCGGTCGTCTTGGAAGTCTCGTTAAAAATCCGGCAATTTCCAGATAGCTCGGTCTGAAATCCTGTCCCCACTGCGATATACAGTGTGCCTCATCAACTGTCAGCATCGATATGTCCGCGTTGCAGGCAAAATCCAGAAAACGCGGCGTGTTGAGACGCTCCGGAGCGACATAGATTATCTTGTAGCGCCCCTGTGAGGCATACGAAAGTGCCATCCTTATCTGGTTTTCGGTCAGTGAGCTGTTGATATAGGCGGCATGCACACCTGCCTGGTTTAAAGCCTTGACCTGATCTGACATGAGCGAGATAAGTGGCGAAATAACAAGCGTAATTCCTTTAAGCATAAGCGCCGGAAGCTGGTAGCACAGCGATTTTCCTGCGCCTGTCGGCATGATACCGAGCACATCGTGCCCGGAAAGTATGCCGTTTATGAGCTCCTCTTGCCCTGTTCTAAGACTGTCGTAGCCAAAGTATTGTTTGAGTGTCTGGTTTATGTTCATTTATGCTTGTTGTCCTCCATAAGCTGCTTAATTATCCTGTATAGTCTCAGATCATTGTTTTATATATAGTATGATATGAGGGTCAAAAGGTATTTTGCCCCTCATTTATGATTAATCAGATTACTACATGCTACGCATTCCCGTAATCTGACTACACCTCGAAATCCGCTAATTTCCTGCGTTCCCGCAGCAAATTGCTACTTTCTCGGTGTAGTGCGGGTCACTAAGGTATACATCGAATTGCAGCAAGCATGCATCGATGATACCTTTTGACCCTTTAATCATCATATCATATCCAATACAATTATGCACTGCAAGAAACAAATATACTCTTCTTAATCACGTTTTTAAACATAGATTAAGAAGAGTATAATCTCTTTTATCGTATTAAATTATAACTACTTAATCACAGCCTCAACCTCACCCTTCTCAGGCATCACGCGAAGTGCGCCCTTTCTCGTGGTAATAAGCGAAGCTGCTGCATTTGCGAATGTGAGCATCTTTTTCACATCGTCATCCTTCCGGTCATTGATACCATGCTCCAACACATCGTGAAGCAGACATGCACAGAAAGTATCTCCTGCACCTGTAGTCTCGACAGTGTCATCTCGCAGGAACGGAGCTGCCTCCACGATATGTCCGTCAAAAAATGCCATACTTCCGTTTTTGCCCATGGTGGCACAGATAAACGGAATGTGATACTCATCTATGAGCTTCTTCACACCTGTCTTTATGTCATTTTCACCTGTCATGAATTCAATCTCATCATCAGATATTTTTAAGATGTCACACTGACTCAGGCCCCAGCTTATCTTCTCTTTTGCATCGTCCATGCTCTTCCAGAGCGGTTTGCGCAGATTAGGGTCAAAGGAAATCAGTGCGCCTGCCTCTTTTGCGGCAGCTATTGCATGCTTTGTCGCTTTCTCACAGGTCTTATCTGTCATTGAAAGACTTCCGAAGTGGAAAATTTTTGCGTTTCTCACAAGGGATAAATCCACCTCATCCGCTGTCAGCATCATATCTGCTCCCGGATTTCTGTAAAATGAGAAATCTCTGTCTCCGTCTGCTGCGGTCTGGACAAATGCAAGAGTGGTATGGACATTATCATCATAGCGCACGCCTGTTGTGTCGATGCCCTGCTCCTTTACGGCATCAACAAGCAGCCTTCCGAACGCATCCTGCCCCACTTTTCCGATGAAAGCAGTCTGATGACCGAGCTTTTGAAGCATGGCAAGCACGTTACATGGAGCTCCACCCGGATTAGCCTCAAAAAGCTTATTGTCCTGCGCACTTGTACCGTTTTCTGTAAAATCTATAAGTAATTCACCTAATGCAACTACATCCATATTGTACCTCTTTCTTTCCTGTCAAAATATCCTGTATATCATTCTGCAAATAACCGGACCAATAATTTGTCCGGTTATTATTTGTATGCTCTACTGATATGCAGTCATATTACAAAATTATATCATATTTTTCAATATCCACAACAGCACTCCCGTCACAGTTAAAGCTGATTCCATCTGCCTGAAGAGGTGTACAGATAGCTGTGGTTGCGACCTGCTGTCCGTCATTGATAAAGAGCTCTATAGACTGTCTGTCCATGATGAAACGAAGCTTTAGCTTTCTGTCTGTATCTGCGATTTTAATTTTTCTGACACAGACGACATCCTTTGTGACGCCACAGCAGGTACGATCAATCTCGAGCATGCCTGCGACTCTGTTGTAGGTAAACGCTGTGCTATACTCATCATCGCATGCCATTTCAACAGTGAAGTTATTGTACTCCTCGCCTGAAAGCTCCACTGTCATGTCGAGAGTGCGGCCCTTTATGCCATCAAAGGTCGTGTAGCAGTCTATTTTTTTATCTGTATAATGACACTTGTTTGCACGATAATTTTCTATTTCCTTAACCGGCTTCTGCCAGATACGGCCGTCCTTTATTTCAAGCTCACGAGGCAGTGTCATCATGCCCTGCCAATCCTGCGAATCAGGAACGACACATGCATCCCATGACTTCATCCAGGCAATCATCACGCGGCGTCCGTCCGGAAGCAGTGTAGTCTGTGGCGCATAAAAGTCCATGCCATAGTCAAGTGTGTGCGGCTCTTCTTTGATAAATACATGATTTTCTTTATCATAATCCCCCAGAAAATATACAGAGTTGTGTCCGTTATGAAACTCATATTTGTCTGCCTTCATATTCTGCGGTGAACAGACGAGCACATGCTTATCCTCCAGCCCAAAGAAGTCCGGGCACTCCCACATGGTACCTATTTTGCCGGTGCTGTTTGCCGCAAGGATTGTCACAAACTGCCAATCGGTCAGGTTTTTTGAAGAGCAGAGCACCACCTGTCCCACATCGTTTAAGTCCTTGCTTCCAACTATAAGATAATATGTGTCATCCTCTTTCCATATTTTCGGGTCACGGAAATCGATTCTGCTGCAGTTTTCAGGAAGCATATCGCCTGTCACAACAGGATTATTCTCATGCTTCACATAATTAAGTCCGTCTCCAAATGCGATGCACTGGTTCTGTCTCTCCTGCTCACTGCCGTCAGGAAGTTTAATCCTTGTGACACCTGTGTATACAAGCACATGCTTACCATCTGCCTCAATGGCGCTTCCTGAGAAACATCCTTTTTTATCATATTCCTCGTCAGGTGCCAGAGCACACGGAAGCTGTTCCCATTTAATCATATCGCTTGTCGTACTATGTCCCCAATGCATAGGTCCCCACTCACGCAGATATGGATAGTACTGATAAAACAGATGAATTTTTCCGTTATAGACAGAAAATCCATTCGGATCATTAATCCATCCTGCCGGTGCACTGATATGAAACAAAGGTTTACTCTCTTTATCCGTAGCAGCTATTTTTTTTGCCTCGTAGCTTCTTGCTTTTTCCAATAATTTGCTCATGCAAATCCTCCCATTCTGTTTGACATGTAACAGCCTGATTTTCTCCTGCTGCGTCCTGATATTCCCGGCTGCTCACACCATCCCAGGAGTTTCTATCCGCTGAGAAAACCTCATTTGTGGTTTTACTGTACCTTCTTTCTCATGCGCATCTCCCACACATAGTAGGTCACAATAAGCAGTATTCCTGTTGTAAGCCAGGCTGCCGGATCTGCAAAGCACACACCGACGTAACCAAATGGCTTTGACAGGGCAAGTATTGCAATCAATCTCGACACAAGCTCCATCACACCGCTAAGCATAGGCACAAGTCCCTTGTTAAGTCCCTGCAGACCGTTTCTGTATGCAAAAATCCATGCCAGCGGAAGCATGAATATGCTCGCGATTTTCAGATATTTCATAGCATAGTCAATGTCAGTTGCCGTAGGCGATGTGATAAACCAGCCTATCATGTACGGTCCGACAAAGCAGTTAATTGCTGCCGCTAAAACTGCGCAGCCTATACATATGAAAAAGCATGTCTTCATACCCTTAAATATCCTGTCGTATCTGCCTGCACCGAGATTTTGTCCGCAGTACGTCGCAGCTGCTGTTCCAAGTGTAGGCATGGTCTGTGTCGCGATATTGTTGACCTTGGATGCGGCGGTAAACGCAGCTACCACCTGCGAACCGAACACATTGACCGCAGCCTGGAAAATCATCGTTCCGATAGCAGTGATTGAATAGTTGAGTGCCATCTGCAGACCGATTGAGAGCATGTGCCGGATTCCGTTCCAATCCATGTAATAATCCTCACGGCTGGTGCGCAGCAAATCATACTTCTTAAACATCACGATAAATGACAAAACTGCTGCAATTCCCTGCGAGATAACTGTCGCATAAGCAGCTCCTGCCGTGCCTGCCTTCACCACCACGATAAAGAATATGTCCAGCACAATATTCAATACAGATGAAAAAATCAAAAAGTACAGCGGAGTCTTGCTGTCTCCGATACTTCGCAAAAGACCGGAAGCCACATTGTAGGACATGGTGCAGAAAATTCCTGAAAAAATGACCTTTATGTACGCATCAGCCATGACAAGTATATCATCAGGTGTATTGAGCCAGATAAGAAGCTGCCTCGACGCAAGCACTGTCGGAATCGTGAGCACCACTGAAACAATCACAGTAAGAATGATAGCTAAAGCCACATAATGCTTCAAAAGCTTCTCTTTTTTCGCACCAAACGCATGGCTTGCCATAACTCCAAAGCCCTGTGCTATTCCATTTGCAAAGCCAAGCACCAGAAACATAATACAGCCTGTCGAACCAACCGCCGCAAGCGCCTTTGAGCCCAGATACTGCCCCACGATAACCGTGTCCACCATATTATAGAACTGCTGAAACAGATTTCCCATCAGAACAGGAATCGAGAACAGCAGTATAATTTTCATTGGATTGCCTTTGGTCATATCTGTCTTCATGTGTAAATACCCTCCCAAAAAATTCAATTCATAATAGCTCTCCCAGCAGGTTCACCCATGCAGAAAATCCATTAAAAAAATGTGTGAACAAGCTCTTTTTCAAAGCCTCATTCACACATTATATACACATGTTTTCCAGTATTCAAGTACTATTTTCAAAATTTATAACTTATTTTTAACAGTACTTTTATTCTTTCTTCCTCACACGATAATTCACATATCTCTTTATCAGGTAGTACACGACACCCCATGTCGGTACTCCGATGAACAGCCCCACTACTCCAAATAATCCATTTCCAAGGAAGATTGCAAATACCACCCAGAAAGGTGAGAGTCCTGTAGACTCACCGAGTATCTTTGGTCCGATGATATTGCCGTCCACCTGCTGTAAGATAATGATAAACAGCAAAAATATCACACCCTTTGACGGGCTGTCGAGCATGATGAGTATGGTGCTTGGTATGGCTCCAATGTACGGTCCAAAGAACGGTATGACATTGGTCACTCCGACTATCACGCTCACGAGTGCCACATACGGCATGCGCAGTATCAGGCAGCACACGAAACAGATAGCTCCGATTATGAGTGAATCGATGATTTTGCCACTGATAAAGCCACCGAATATCTTGTCGCTCTCCTTTAAGATGCTTGAAAGCACCTGTATATGGCGCTCCGGCAGAAATGCACTCACGAGCTTTTTAGTCTGACGCTTGAAGGTATCCTTGCTAAGCAGGACATAGATGGCCACGATGAATGCAACGAGGCAGTTTACCGCTGTACCAAAGATTCCCATAATACTGTTTATCACAAAGGTAACCTGTCCAAGCATATTGTCCCTTACCCATTCGGTAAAATAGCTTATGCTGTTATTGTATAGCTCAGTGATTATTTCCTTTGCCTTGTCATTATTTTTAGCAAGCTCTGTGATTTTTTTCACAAGGTCCTGTATCTGATCTGGTAAAAGACTGACCGCGTTTGTGATGTTGCTTACAAGCTGTGGCACCACCATCATGATGAGCACTACTATAATGGCTACTATTATGACCAGACTTATAAGTATTGACAGACCTCTCATTGATGGTCTCTTTCCTCGCTTTTTTTCTATGGCTTTGCCGAGCGAATTGCTTAGCTTTCTGTCATAAAACTCTACCATCGGATTTACGAGATATGCCAGTACAATACCCATGATAATTGGCATAAGTATGTTTATTATTCTCACTATCTGTGCCATTATTGCATCAAATTTAAATAGCACAAACACTAGCAGGATTGCTCCTGCTAGTGCTAAAAACTGTGAAAACCCTTTGGCCCATGCGACCTTTATGGTGTGCTTCATCTTATTATTCTCTTCCATGCGCGATTCCTCCCCGTTTATTGTATGTCCGGAATGTAACAAGCTGATTACCGCTCCCAAATAATTCCTTCGTTGGTAAATATTGTGAGATTACAACAAACATTATATAGTCTTTAATCAATCCTGGCAACACTCTCGCCCTCTGTCAGCTCAAATGGTATTATCTCATGACTTTTATCCATTCTATCTATCAGAGCCTGCTTCTGTGAACGCTTAAGCTGTTTTATGTGATACTCCCTGCTCATTGCCTCCTCTTTTGTGGCAAAATGCTCGAAGTAGACCAGCTCCACAGGTCTGCGTGTCTTTGTATATTTGGCGCCTTTTCCGTCATTATGTGCTTTTATGCGCTTTTTGAGGTCATTTGTCCAGCCTGTGTAAAGTGTACCATCAGCACACCTTACAATATATGTATAATTTTCCACTTTTATTCCAATCCCTATTTCCTAAAAGAGTTTTACAGGCTCTTAAACCTACTCTGAAAGCTTAAGGCACTCCTCTCTGTCCATCACACTATAGCTGTTACGGTTTTCTGACTTTACGCTATAAAGCACCTCATCAGCTATATGTAAAAAATCCCACACTCTGTTTTCCTTATGCGGCACATCGCAGAACATTCCCTGGGATATTGTGACAATTGGCATAGCTTTTGAATATCTGTGCGCTATATTCAGATTCAGCACCTTCTGCCTCAGCTGCGCCGCATAGCTTTCTGCCTCCTCCTTTGATACCGCCTCATATATGATAACAAACTCATCTCCACCGTATCTGGAGCAGAAACCTCCATGTGCCATTGCCACTTCCCTGATACATTCAGCTATCTCAATAAGACATTTATCTCCTGCCTGATGTCCGTAATTGTCATTGTATTCCTTGAAATAATCAACATCCAGTATCTCAATTGCAAAATTATGTCCGGCTTCAAGTGCATTCATAAACATATCATCAGCCTGGACATTGAGCTTTCGTCTGTTTGCCATACCTGTAAGCGGATCTGTCTCCGACTGTACCAGAAGACGTTTATTTTCCTTTTCCATTTCTTTCTTGGCACGATTTACCTTCTCGAAGTTGTTTCGGAGTCCTATTACCTCTTTTATCACACCCTTTGACTCGGCTGCCTGTCTCTCCGACAGCTCATAGTACAAGCCGGCAGACTGCAGATACTCTGCATTCATATGATTTTTTCTGTAGTAACGGATTTTGAGTGACAGCAGTCTTACCTGCATGCCTGTGACCTTCATGTTGGTTAGCATTGGCTCCATAAGCTCAACAAGATGCCAGAACTCATCATTTTTATCGCTCTCAAACAATACATTCAGATAGACAAAAAAATCCTCCAGCAAATCCAGAAAAAGCATATCCGGACGGATTCCGCTGTCAATCTTATTGATGCATTCATCACGCTTATCATACTGACCGCTTCTATGCATATAAAAGGTTTTACTGATTAATATGCCAAGCCTGTCAATGGCATCCGCATACGGCAGATGCTCTTTTTCAACCTCAGACAGCATGGCATCTATGCCTGTAAAATCATTCTCAAGCACCTTGCAGTTTATCATATTTTCATATAAGGATATCATCTTGGTATGATACGCAGGGTCATCCGGTATGGACACTATGTATTCCATGGCTTTCTCAAAATATTCCATGGCTTCCCTGTATCTTCCGGCCTCTATGTTCAATGCTCCGCAGTTGACATTGATCATGCCCTGTTCTTCGAGTAAGCCGTATTTTTTACAATACATAAGGCCATCAAGATAATAATCATACGCCACAGGCATATTGCCTCTGCTAAAGGTAACAATGCCCAGTATGTTGTATGATCTAGCCAGAAGACACCACTCGCCGCTCCTCTCCAGATGCTTTATGGCTTTGACTATAACATCAAAAATATGTTCACAGTCATTCAGACAATACAGCGTTGAAGCAAGATAAAAATATCCAAACCCAAGAAGCTTTGAATCCGCTGTATTTTCGCCATATGCAATGAGCTCATTACAATACTTCATGGTGAGCTCGGCATTCTTTCTATATGTGTCAAGAATGCCCTGTGTCAACTGTTTTACTTTTTCATTGTATTCTTCAAATTCCACCATGCTCACCTCTCTGCCTGCTCATATCCGCATCTGCATATGGCGGATCATGTATGGCATATTCTATATTTTCTATTTATTTGTCTCCGAAATAGTCCATCGGATTGATTGGTTTTCCGTCCTGTTCCATTGCAAAATATATATTTGTACCCTCGACGGTGTAATATCTGGTTTCTTTTCCAACTGCCCCAAGCGTCTCGCCCGCTTCAAGCACATCTCCCTCATCACAGGTCAGATCCTTAAGCTGTCCGTACGTTGCCATGTAGCCATCTCCCAGATCCTGTACCACCGTGCATCCTGTCTCAGCACTGTCATATATATCTATGATTCTGCCCTCTGTGACAGAGCACACAGAATCCCCCTCATTGGCGCGGATTACCATGCCGCGATTGTACTGATACTGATCAAGTGTTGGAAAATATACTGTTTTTTCCATGGAAAACGGTAACAGCACATCTCCCTTTAAAGGCCAGTTTGTCACATTTTCCGGTGAAAAATGCAGTTCTTTTTCTGTCGGTTCCTGTTTTTGAGGCTGCTTAGCATCTGTGCTATCCTGCTTTGTTTCTGTCTCGGTATCCTTCTCTTCCCTCACGGGCTGTGGTGTCTTTTTCTCTGTGGGCTCCACTATGGACGAGGTCTGTGAGATTTCTGTCGGTTCTTCCTCGTTACTGAGATTGTGTGTTGAATATACCGCTGCAAATCCTATGGCTCCGGCCACGAGACATGCCGCTGCTGCTATTTGTTGTTTTTTCATAGGACATTTCCTCCATCATCTGATTTGTTCTGATGATAGTTTGTCCTGTCTGCGCATATTTATTCATACACTTTATTCTTTTTTGGCTGCTCCGATTATATTGGACAACTGTGCAAACTGTTCCAGGCTGAGTGCCTCACCACGCACGTTTACAGGAACACCGAGTGCTTCGATGCTCTGTTGTATCTGCTCCTTTGTCAGTCCCATGCCGCCGAAGTTGTTGAGTCCGTTGGCAAGTGTTTTTCTGCGCTGGTTGAAGGATGCCCTGATAATTTTGAACATGAGCTTTTCATCCTCCACCTCAACCACCGGCTTTTCATATCTCTTGAGCGATATAACGGAGCTACCTACCTTTGGCTGTGGCATGAAACAGCTTGGCGGCACATTCACCACTATTTCCGGGTGCGAATAATATTGTACTGCCAGCGAAAGTGCTCCATAATCTTTCTTGCCGGGACCTGCCTGCATGCGGTCTGCGACCTCCTTCTGCACCATGATTGTGATGCTGTCTATAGGCACATGGCTCTCAAACAGCCCCATAATAATTGGTGTCGTTATGTAATATGGCAGGTTTGCGACTACTTTTATCGGCTTACCATTATTATATTCCTCTGCAAGTACGTTTATGTCCACCTTTAATATGTCATCGTTTATTACCTTTACATTGTCGTACTCACTCAGCGTATCCTCAAGTATCGGTATCAGATTTGTATCTATCTCGACCGCAATTACCTGACGCGCCGACTCACACAGATACTGCGTCATCGTGCCTATTCCGGGACCTATCTCAAGTATCATGTCATCCTTTGTGATGCCGGCTGAGTCTATGATTTCTTCAAGTATGTTTGTATCTATGAGGAAGTTCTGACCGAATTTCTTTTGAAAATTGAAATTGTATTTCTGCAGAACCTCGATTGTGTTCTTAGGATTTCCCAAAAATGCCATTATATGCGCTCCTTGTGTCGTTTCGTCTGATGTGACAGTCCAACTGCTGTCAATATCTTTTATAATATCACAGAAAATGTCTTTATTTCAATTATATTCTTGAATTTTCGCGGTTTTCGCCCCTCACGCTGTGGCTCAATCCCGGAAATTGACACGTTTAAAGAGTTCAAATGCGTTTGCGCGCGTTACGCGCTCTACCTCATCCGGCGTAATACCCTTGATTTCCGCTATCTTTGATATGACATACGGAATGTTTGACGAGTCATTTCTGGTGCCCCGATGCGGCTCCGGCGCCATGTATGGACAGTCGGTTTCAAGGAGGATTCTATCCAGCGGAAGCTCTGATACAGTCTGTACGAGCTTCTTTGCATTTTTGAATGTGACAACTCCGCCAACTCCGATATAATAGCCCATTTTTATAAATTCCTGTGCCATCTCCGGCGAGTATGAGTAGCAGTGTATCACACCGCGGATGCCTTTCGCAGCTGCTTCCTTCATAATTTTCATTGTATCTTCGGCCGCATCGCGGGAATGTATTATTACAGGCAGTGAAGCTTCTGCCGCAAGCTCAAGCTGGCGCTTAAACCAGTAGCGCTGTTTTTCCTGTACATCGGCTTCCTTATCCCAATAATAGTCAAGTCCTATTTCGCCGACGGCCACCGTCTTTTCCCATAATGTCTGCTGCTTAAGCCATGCAAAGGTCTCATCGTTCAAGTCTGCTATGTCGCTTGGATGCACTCCGACCGCCGCATATATAAAATCATATTTTTCTGCAAGCTCCATCGTTGTTTTTGTGGAGCTTATTGATGCACCGACGTTTATTATCGGCGCCACCCCGCTGTCACAAACCCGCTGTATGGTCACATCGCGGTCTTCCTTAAATCTGTCATCGTCATAATGGGCGTGTGTTTCGAATATCATTTTTAATTACTTCTCCTGTACTTCTAATTATTATTTTTATTATTCCGCATGTAAACTGCTACATATACTATGTACAGTATACCATCACAGCCTGTGTTTCTTCCACTTATTTTTCAAATCCCTGTTGACATAAAAAACAATCTGTGATATGTTTACTACGACAGACATAGTATGACACTCGTAGTACGTCACGCGTAGTATCCAGTTCACGACAGAATATTTCGTGTAAACAGTAACATAAAATCCATCATATATAAAACCGGATTCACAGACAAGTAAATCATACTCCGGTCTGAAATATAATAAAAATGGATAACTATTCTCACGGTGGTTCTGAATAGTTACTAAAATATTAGAAACAGGAGGTGGAAAATGGTTAACATCAGCAGCGATGTCATCCGCGGATACAACGATACCATCATCCTCTATCTGCTTCTCGACAAACCATCCTACGGCTACGAGATTTCAAAGCAGATAAAGCAGATATCCGAAGAAAAATACGTCATTAAGGAAACAACCCTTTACTCTGCATTTACCCGTCTGGAGAAAAACGGATACATCACATCATTTTCTTCGAGCGACAACGCAAACGGCAAACGACGAACCTATTATCAGATTACCGGTTCCGGCAGAGAATATTACAGGATGAA
Organism: Agathobacter sp. LCP21S3_B2; assembly: GCF_052118705.1. Taxonomy (NCBI): domain Bacteria; kingdom Bacillati; phylum Bacillota; class Clostridia; order Lachnospirales; family Lachnospiraceae; genus Agathobacter; species Agathobacter sp. LCP21S3_B2. Next base: position 57,718 of record NZ_JBQKGQ010000017.1, read on the forward strand.
ATGCGAGGAATGGAAACTGACACTCGACGTGGTGAGCAAATTCATACGATTTTAAAAGGAGACATTTTATGGAAACAATAAAGAATTATCTGGAAAATATGTTTTCGCACCTCCCGAATACTCCCGAGGTACAGAAGGCAAAATATGAGCTCTATCAGATGATGGAGGATAAATACAATGAACTGATATCCGAGGGCAAATCCGACAACGAAGCCATCGGCATCGTCATATCAGAGTTTGGAAATCTTGACGAGCTTGCTGACTCTCTCGGCATCAAAAGCTTCGTGGACCCTCGCCAGGCAATGCCTGCTGCCAAAACACTCTCCCGCGAGACTGCGGTCAGCTTCCTCAAGGATTCAGCAAAACAGGCATATCTCACAGCGTTTGGAGTGCTGCTTTGTATTCTCGCAAGCCTTGGACCGATATTCAGCGAATGTATTCCGCGTTCACTCGCTTCACCGGACGCATCTGATGCCATCGGCGTCACCTTCCTGTTCCTGTGTATCGCTGTTGCAGTCGGTTTTTTCATCTTTTCAGGCTCAAGCTCATCAAAATGGAACTACCTGAAACAAGAGCCTTACTGCATAGATTTTGAGACAGCAAACTGGGTCAACGAGCGAAAGGAAAGCTACCGTGCCACACACGCAATACTTTTAACAGTGGGCATCATGCTCTGTATACTCTGTGCAGTGCCTGCAATCATCATCAGCTCACTAAACACCAAAAGCACCTTCGCAGATTCACTTTCCGGCGGACTCGTGCTCGTATTCATAGCAATCGGAGTGTTCATGATAGTGTTCACAAATATGACAAAATCAAGCTTTGACCAGCTTCTCTCATTAAACGGTGCTAAAACTGTAGGCGGTAATTTTGCCAATTCACACGATGGCAAGGTTCACTATGAAAATCCGGTTGTGGCTGCAATCATGTCAGTTTACTGGTCAACAGTCACATGCATCTATCTCTGCTGGAGCTTTCTTACATTTGACTGGCATATTACATGGATCATCTGGCCGATAGCTGCAATCATCCACTCTCTGGTTGAAAATCTGCTCAGCGATAAACATAGTAATTGATTTTAAAAGGAGATGCAAAATGAAAAAATCTATATATCTGACAACAATTACAATAATTACCGTAATCTGCATCATAGCCGGAAGTCTCTACCATATCGGAGGCTTGGCCCTTGGTCTGTTTGACAATCTTATTCCACACTCAGACAATTCTCCCAGAAATGTATGCACAAAGGAGCTTTCAGTCGATAAATTTTCAAACCTGATATTTGATGCAGCCGTACTGAATATCAACATAACAGCCGGTGACAACTACACGGTCTCATACAAATGCAACGAGCGACTTGTTCCAAAAATCAAGAGTTCCGGCGATACCCTCACGATATCACAGAGAGAAAGAACCAACTACAAAAGAAGCACAACGAGTGAAATCACTGTCACCATTCCTGAGGGCGCAGCATTGAACAAACTCTCATTTGATACCGGTGTAGGCGAAGTGAACATCGATGCTCTGACTGCAGCTGATGCTGAATTTGACACAGGCGTAGGCGATTTAAATGTCACTGACTGCAGCTTCGCCACATGTGATGTGGATGGCGGAACCGGCAACCTAAGCTTTGAAAACTGTGCCTTTGACAAGATGGATATCGACGGTGGTACAGGTAACATCACTGTGACATCCTCACAGTCACTTGACGGCTACATGATGGATTTGGACTCCGGAATCGGCAGTATCACAATCAATGGTAATGATTACGGCGATGAGTATGAAGTAAATGAAAAAGCCGAAAAGGTAAAACACCTGATTATCGACTCCGGTCTTGGAGATATTGAGTTGAAGTACTAGTACAGCGAATAATAAGTAATTGATACATTGACCGGTCTGCGATTCCGATAGCACATGCCAAAAAGCCTTGACGTAGCCCGCTACGCCAGCGTTTTTTGACATGCACTCTCGAAACCGCATCCTCGCTCAATGTATCAACAACTTAATTTTCGCTGTACTAGCACTTATCCGGCAACAAGACTATTTACAAGCTTCTGCATATCTGCCTCCCAGTTTCTTTCCCTGCTATAATAAACACAGCCATATATTTCCGGGTATTTGAGGTTCACGCTGGAGCAGAGAATTACAGGTATTGTGATTTTGTTCTTAATAACTCTGTCAATCAAAACATCTCCTGATTCCTCTTCTCTGCCACCCGGCTCGCTGGGATAATACATATCAGTAATTATCAGATCATACGGGGTATTACTATCCATTGAGTTTTTAATCTGTTTCCAGCCATCCGCGAGATTATTGGACCATTCGACATCTTTAATCCCGCATCCTGACAGGGCTTTGCAAATATCATTGTGTTTAAATGTATCATCTTCGATATTCAGTACTCTCATGTGAATCCTCCTGACTTTATCTGTTTAAGTATTCATTCCATTCTATAAAAAAGAGCAGTGCAATAATTTATGAATACACTGCTCTCAAAAGACTAATTAATAATTCTCTTTTCTTACTTCAAAATAAGCCTGTGGATGATTACATACCGGACAAACCTCTGGTGCCTCAAGTCCTACAACTACATGCCCACAGTTTCGGCATTCCCACATAGTTACTCCACTCTTTTTAAATACCTCCATTGCTTCTACATTCTTAAGCAATGCACGGTATCTCTCTTCATGAAGTTTTTCAATTGCTCCAACACCTCTAAACTGTGCTGCTAACTCAGTGAATCCTTCTTCCTCCGCATCCTTAGCCATTCTCTCGTACATGTCTGTCCACTCAGCATTCTCACCCTCAGCTGCATGTAAAAGATTTTCTGCTGTATCCCCCAGCTCTCCCAGCGCCTTAAACCAAAGCTTGGCATGCTCTTTCTCATTCTCAGCTGTCTGTAAGAATAATGCTGCAATCTGCTCATATCCGGCCTTCTTTGCTACAGAAGCAAAGTATGTATATTTATTTCTGGCCTGTGACTCTCCTGCAAATGCTTCCCAGAGATTCTTCTCTGTCTTTGTTCCTGCATATTTGCTCTTTGATGATACTGCATCCTCTTTCTTAAATGCCGATGCCGGCTGCTTACATACTGGACACTGCTCCGGTGGCTGCTCTCCTTCATGTACATATCCACATACACTACATACCCATTTACCCATTTCTTTATCTCCTTTTCTATTTAATATTTCGCTCTTGTCTTCATATGAAGTGTGTAACATTTTTTCAGCCAGCTCACTTAATGGCTCCCCATAAAATTCTTCATATACTCTTTTAATATCAGGATTCTCATGACTCTTTCTGATAATCATTGCCTCATCCTTCGTGTACAGGCTTTGAATCCTTGCTTTTCTGACTTCATCCTTGTCCTTCATAACATCCTTTGGCTGTCCACCGCCTCCGATACAGCCTCCCGGACACGTCATAACTTCAACAAAATGATACTGTTTATTTCCGTTCTTTATTTCTTCAATTACTTTTCCCGCATTAGCAGTTCCATAAATGACAGCTATACTTACATCCAGCTCTCCAATTTTTACAGTTGCCTCTCTAACACCATCATAACCTCTTACAGGTGTAAAATTCAAAAGCTGTTCTGGAGATTTCTCTTTTGTAATATATTCGTATGCTGTTCTCAGAGCCGCTTCCATAACACCACCGGTATTGCCGAAAATAACACCAGCTCCAGAAGCTTCGCCCATGAAATCATCATAATCACTATCTAAAAGACTGGCAAAATCAATATTTTCTTCCTTGGCCCATTTTGCCAGTTCTCTTGTAGTGATAACATAATCCATGTCACGCATGTCATCAATTCCAAGATATTTCGCTGCAGCGTTCATTTCATTTCTGCGAATTTCAAACTTCTTTGCCGTACATGGTGTAAGTGCCACATTAACAATATTCTCTGGATTAATTCCCTTCTTCTTAGCAAAAAATGTCTTAATTGTTGGTCCCTGCATTCCAATTGGACTTTTTGCTGTTGAGAGATTAGGAATCATCTCAGGATAGTATGTCTCTACATACTTTATCCAGGCTGGACAACAGCTGGTAAACTGTGGCAAAGGTGCGGTGTTCTTAGTAACTCGCTCTATTAACTCGCTTGCCTCCTCCACAATTGTCAAATCGGCTGCAAAGTTTGTATCAAGAACAAAATTAACTCCAAGCTTTCTGAGTAAAGCCACCATCTTACCCTGTACAAAGCTGCCATCTGGCATACCGAACTCTTCGCCAAGTGCTGCTCTTACTGAAGGAGATGTGCTGACTATTACAACCTTATCCGGGTCTTTGATTGCCTCTTTTACATAATTATATTCATATTTTTCCGTTATACTGTCTACCGGACACACATTGGCACACTGCCCACAATTGATGCATACTGCCTCCCCACAGGTCTGCTCTAATGTGTATGTTCCGTGCACACCAATCTGGCTGGTACATATATCCTTACACATACCACATTTTATGCACTTTTCTTCCATACGAATAATGCTGGGATTATCTTCCTCGATTGGGACACGAACGTTTAATGGTAAATGACTCAAGCTACTCTCCTCCTTTTGCTTATATATGTATAAACCTTAACCTAGATTTGTTTCAATATTATAGCATATATAGTACAAAAATTCTATAAGAAATTCAGAATGCTTTTTTATCGTTATAATGTCACCACATCAACAATTTGACCGCCAATTCACCATTCATAAAGAAGTTCAAATCCTAACAAAAAAAGCAAGAAAGGCGCACCACCAATCTCGATGATATGCCCTTATATAGCCATGCTAATCTTCTATCTTGCCTTTTCATTCTTCTGTACAGCGACTTCCTTCATCTCCGGCTTTATTTTTCCTTTGTTTTCCTTCATATAAATCTCAAATGCATCTGTCCTGCTGCTGTTCCTGCAACAGTGGTTCCAACTTTTGCTGCTACTTTTGCCCCTTCCTTTGCCGCTGCTTTGGCAGTCTCTTTGGATGCCTCCTTTGCAGCGGTCTTAGCAGTTTCTTTTTGCTTTCTTCTTGGTATGGATCACCATAGGCTTGTCATCGACCTTTTTGATTTTCAATTTTCTCACCTTCTTTCTACATCCATTACCCAAAAAAGGGTAAAAAAATAGCCATCCGGATGGTTAGTCCAAATGGCTTATGTAAATAATCTTTATTTTTTAGTATATTTTCAGATACTACTAACACATACAAAACAAGATGTCTCCTGTCTATCAACAAACCTGCAAACTGAAAGTTTCAAGTGCTCTAACTTTCTATAATTCGATACACCTTTTCAGACCAATCCCAAATATCTTTGCAATCATTAGCAACATAAATAATCCTATCTTTTAAATCGCAAGGTATATGTGATTCCAATTTCTCTTTTAATTTCATAGGAACTACAATTTTGTTGACCCAGTCTTTAAGTATTATTTCATCTTTTACTTTCATAGGAAGCACCCCATCACACACCGTATTGGGATGCTTTAATAATTGCTCATATTTGAAGTAAAATCTCACTCCAGGATTAAAATGCACACTCAAATCATCTTCATTTGGGAAACGCTCTAATGCTCGTTCCATAACCAATCTATCTCCTGCTTGGCAATTACCCCATGAAAACATTATGTATTCAAAATAATCAGCTGGGTCATTTGCTGCATTTCGATTTTCACTCATCAGTTCTTCAACAGGTACTTTCCTTGCATTTAGTGCAGATAACAGTTTTCCACATTCAAATATTTTAATGGCATTCTCAACAGAAGTCGTATGACATACATAATCTGTAACACATCCTTTTCTATAAGGACATGCTGTACATTCTGTCAACAACTTCGGTCGAGGTGTGCTTAAATACATCTCTTTATGCGCGATACCTTCGTTAACTAACTTTAATACATTACTATCTTCACATTCAATTACACATTCCCTGCCATATCTGTTTTCATACTCTATAAATTCAATAATAGTTCTAATCTCCCAATCTGTTATCTGTGGATAATTAGAAAGTTTCTTATGGAACACACCATCCCATACTTCAGTGAATTCAAAATCGCCTATTTTTATCAGCATATTATCACCACCAAATTCAAATCTTCTGTTGCTTTCAATCTCTCCGCAAGACTGAAATTTGTTGTTGCCTTTGTAACGATAAAATATCAATTTTCCTATTTCTTTTTCCACTGATAGAACTCTTTTAAGTCAGCTTTTACCTCTTCATCTAAAATTGTTTTCTTAATGCCTCGGATAGCTCCTTCTAATGCCATAAGTCGATTTATACAAGCCGACTCATCTATTTCCTGTATCTTCAGCCACGCTGTCTTCGCACCTACAGTTCTTAATTCATCAGGTGTATTAATGCCAACCTTTATAAGTTGTTCCTCAACTGTTTTTCCAATATTAGGTAACTTTGACAATTCGCCCATACCATCCTCCATAAACATCTAGTTGCTCAATTGATACAATTTTCTCTACATTATCTGTACTTTCTGTAATAGTAATAACAATCGCTTTCCATATTGGGCTGTTTATGGCTAATCGGATATCTCTTTTCAAACAATTCAAACCCGGCTCTTTCTGCCACTCTGCATGATGCTTCGTTTGCCTCATCAATTGTAAGAATCAAATATTTCAAATCCGATACTTTCATACACCATTCAAAAAGAGCCAAAAGTGCCTCTGTTGCATATCCATTTCCCTGATATTCTTCATCTAAGAAATATGCCATTTCTACTTCGTTAACAGTATCCTCAAATCCCATGCCTACTGTTCCAATGCATTTATCTTCACCTTTGACCGTAATGGCATATCTTTTACATTCATACACATCTGTAGAATCCTTCTGTGACTGATGCCAGTCCACATACCCATCAAAAGACTCTGGATTAGGACTATTCTCTGACCAATCACGCATAAAGCGCACCACATTTTTTTGCCAAACAATTTTAAATAACTGTTCTTGATCTTTTCTTTCCAAATCTCTAATAACTAATCTTTCTGTTTCAATTCTCACAGTTCTTCTCTCCTATTCATTCAATGTTGCATACACATAAGTATCTTTCCAAATTGGGTTTCCGTTCTCGTCCTTATAGAAGTAAATGTTTTTATGAAAAAATGCCTCTCGTTCCATACCTACTTTTTCAAGCAGTTTCCATGAACAGATATTTCGTGGATCACATTCTGCATATATTCTATGTATGCCATTATTAAAGCATTTTCTTATTACTGCAGATAAAGCTTCACTTGCATATCCATGGCACTGATAATTCTTATTTATGATATATCCAACTTCCCTGGACTCAAAATCTCTTTTCCCACAATATATATTTCCAATAACTTTGCAATTTTCTTTTAGTTCTATTGCGTAGAATTCATCTGATTGCACTCTATATGACAGATGTTCCTTTCCATTTTCATAAGTTATTCCTGGATATCCTTCAAATTCATCGTTCTCAAGTTGAACGAGATATTCAAACAAATCATCGTAATCGGAATTTTCAAACATTCTTAATCCTGAATTATTCACGGAATAACAGCATCAGCAGCTGAATTCCGCGCAGTTACTGTATTTTAATTGAATATTGCTTTTCACCTATTTAGTGAATAGAAAAAGACCACTAT